>JAYTGZ010000210.1:0-5822 GCA_043733025.1 Pseudomonadota bacterium
GGAGACGCAAGGTTTGGGCATGGTGCCCATGGTGATCGAGCAGTCTGGCCGAGGCGAGCGCTCCTACGACATCTATTCGCGTCTGCTCAAGGAGCGCGTGATTTTCCTGGTGGGTCCCGTCAATGACCAGACGGCCAATCTGGTGGTCGCCCAGTTGCTGTTTCTGGAAAGCGAAAACCCAGACAAGGATATTTCGTTTTACATCAATTCCCCCGGCGGCTCAGTCACTGCCGGCATGGCGATTTACGACACCATGCAGTTCATCAAACCGGATGTGTCGACACTTTGTGTTGGCATGGCGGCCAGCATGGGCGCGTTCCTGCTGTCAGCCGGTACCAAGGGCAAGCGCTTTTCATTGCCAAACTCCCGCGTGATGATCCATCAGCCGTCGGGCGGCGCACAGGGCCAGGCCAGTGACATCGAGATTCACGCACGCGACATTTTGAAAACCCGCGACCAGCTCAACCGTATTCTTGCTGGCAACACTGGCCAGACTGTCGAGAAAATCGAGCGGGACACCGAGCGCGACTATTTCATGTTCGCGGACGAAGCCAAGGCTTACGGTCTGGTAGACCAAGTGATTGCAAAGCGCCCCTGATCGCACCGACTGCCACCGGCTGACATCGGCTGACATCGGCACACGCAAACATCAGGCAAGCCTGCCAGCTTGCCCTCATCACGGCGTTTTCCTTCAGGGGAAGCGCCGTTTTTATTTGGTTATCATTAGGTAACTGTCCTACCAGCCACTCCAGAAGGCACCCCCACAATGGCCGAAAAAAAAGGCTCCTCCAGCGAAAAGACTTTGTACTGCTCCTTTTGCGGTAAAAGCCAGCATGAAGTCAAAAAACTCATCGCGGGGCCGTCTGTTTTTATCTGCGATGAATGCATAGACCTGTGCAACGAAATCATCCGTGATGAGCTGCCCGCGGGGGAGGATGTTGGCGAGACGCGCAGTGACTTGCCTACGCCCGCCGAGATCAAGGCGACGCTTGACGCCTATGTGATCGGACAGGATCCCGCCAAGCGTACGCTGGCAGTGGCTGTCTACAACCACTACAAACGTCTTCGCCACAAGGAAAAGGCCAAAAAAGACGATGTCGAGCTCACCAAAAGCAATATTTTGCTGATTGGCCCGACGGGCTCCGGAAAAACGTTGCTGGCGCAAACATTGGCGCGTACCCTGAACGTCCCGTTCGTGATGGCTGATGCCACTACGCTGACGGAAGCGGGCTACGTTGGCGAAGACGTCGAAAATATCATCCAGAAATTGCTGCAGAGTTGCAACTATGAGGTGGACCGGGCTCAGCAGGGCATCGTCTACATCGACGAAATCGACAAGATTTCGCGCAAGTCCGATAACCCGTCGATTACCCGCGATGTTTCCGGTGAAGGTGTGCAGCAGGCGCTGCTAAAACTCATCGAGGGCACCATCGCGTCGGTCCCGCCGCAGGGCGGGCGCAAGCATCCAAACCAAGAGTTCGTCCAGGTCGATACGACCAACATTCTGTTCATCTGCGGCGGCGCCTTCGGTGGACTCGAGCGAATTATCCGCAATCGTTCGGAAAAAGGCGGCATTGGTTTCCGTGCCACGGTATCCAGCAAAGACGACCGCAAGGAAATCGGCGTCCTGTTGCGCGACGTCGAGCCGGAGGATTTGATTAAGTTTGGTTTGATCCCCGAATTCGTCGGCCGTTTGCCGGTGGTGGCAACCTTGGAAGAGTTGGACGAGAACGCCTTGCTTCGCATACTCGTCGAGCCCAAGAACGCACTCACGCGCCAGTTCCACAAGCTGTTCGCGATGGAAGGTGTCGAGTTGGAGTTTCGCGCGGCGGCGCTGAAAGCCATTGCCAAGAAAGCGCTGGCGCGCAAGACCGGCGCCAGAGGATTGCGTTCTATCATCGAACATTCCTTGCTAGACATCATGTTCGACCTGCCGTCCATGAGCAATGTGTCCAAGGTCGTGGTCGATGAAGCCACCATCAACGGCGATACCCAACCGCTGCTGATATATGCCGATCAACCCAAGGTCGCCGGCGTCTGAAATGAACAGTTAATCATAGAATTAGCTGTTGCTGTCCGCCGCTGACGCGGATGTCGCGTTAGCGTGTTGGACTCCCTACTTTCCAGCAGCTTGAAATTGGTTATTCCGGCCGCATGTCTGAGTAATCTAACGAAAGGTTAACACCTATGACCGTCCCTACACTCACCCCGGCTTCACTGGTTCCGCTGTTACCTTTACGCGATGTCGTGGTTTTTCCGCACATGGTGATACCGTTATTCGTCGGCCGGCCCAAGTCGATTCGTGCCCTCGAAATCGCCATGGAGGCGGGCAAGAATATTCTATTGGTGGCGCAAAAATCCGCCGCCAACGACGATCCCGCCGGCAGCGACCTGTACGTCGTGGGTAGCATGGCGAGCATCCTGCAGATGCTCAAGTTGCCCGATGGCACGGTAAAGGTCCTCGTCGAAGGGACGCAGCGCGCTAAACTCGCCGGCGTACACGATGAGAAGACCCATCTATCGGCCGAAATTTCCCCGGTGGTGATCGGCCCGCTCGCCGATCACGAACTCGAAGCCATGCGCCGCACCTTGCTCACGCAGTTCGATCAATACGTCAAGCTCAACAAGAAGATTCCGCCGGAAGTGTTGACTTCGTTCGCTGGCATAGACGATCCCGGCCGTTTGGCGGATTCCATCACCGCGCACTTGCCTCTCAAGCTTGAGCAGAAACAACAAGTCCTGGAAATGTTCGATGTCAGGAAACGCCTCGAGCATTTGCTGGCGTTGCTCGAATCGGAAATCGATATCCTCCAGGTCGAGAAGCGAATCCGCGGCCGCGTTAAACGCCAGATGGAGAAAAGCCAGCGCGAGTACTACTTGAACGAGCAAGTGAAGGCCATCCAGAAGGAACTGGGCGATTCGGAAGACGGCGCCGATCTCGACGAGTTGCAGAAGAAAATCACCGCTGCCCACATGCCGAAAGATGCGCGTACCAAGGCCGAGGGCGAGTTGAAAAAACTTCGTCTGATGTCCCCCATGTCCGCGGAAGCAACCGTGGTCCGTAATTACATCGACATACTGGTCAACTTGCCGTGGAAGAAGAAGACCAAGGTCAGCGCCAATATCGAGGCCTCGGAACAAATATTGAACGAGGACCACTACGGTCTGGACAAAGTCAAAGAACGCATCCTCGAGTATCTCGCCGTGCAGAGCCGGGTGGATCGTATGAAAGGCCCGATCCTCTGTCTGGTAGGCCCGCCTGGCGTGGGCAAAACCTCGCTCGGCCAGTCCATCGCTCGCGCCACCAACCGCAAGTTCGTGCGCATGTCCCTGGGCGGCGTGCGCGACGAAGCGGAGATACGCGGCCACCGTCGCACTTACATCGGCTCCATGCCCGGCAAGATCTTGCAAAACATGAGCAAGGTCGGCGTTCGCAATCCGCTGTTCTTACTTGACGAAGTCGATAAGCTGGGCATGGATTTTCGTGGCGATCCGTCGTCGGCCCTGCTCGAAGTGCTCGACCCTGAGCAGAATCATACCTTCATGGATCACTATGTCGAGGTCGAATACGATCTGTCAGATGTGATGTTCGTTGCGACGGCCAACACGCTTAATATCCCCGCGCCGTTGCTAGATCGCATGGAAGTCATTCGTTTGTCCGGCTATACGGAAGACGAAAAGATCAACATCGGCAAGCAATATTTGCTGCCCAAGCAGATGAAGGCCAACGGTCTTAAGGACGAAGAATTGAGCGTGAACGACGCGGCACTGCGGGACATCACTCGCTACTACACCCGCGAAGCCGGTGTGCGCAGTCTTGATCGGGAAATCGCCAAGATTTGCAGGAAAGTCGTGAAGGCATTGATGTCGAAGACGGGTCCTGGCAAGGTCGCGTTGACGGCCAAGAACTTGGATAAGTACCTCGGTGTGCGTCGCTACACGTACGGCATCGCCGAGAAAATAAACCAGGTTGGTCAGGTCACCGGACTGGCGTGGACCGAAGTAGGGGGTGAGTTGCTCACCATCGAAGCGACCAAGCTACCCGGCAAGGGCAAAATGACCACCACCGGAAAGCTTGGCGAGGTAATGCAGGAATCCATCGCCGCGGCGCTGACGGTGGTTCGTAGCCGTGCTCAGAAATTGGGCATTGCCGACGATTTTTACGAAAAAACCGATATCCATATTCACTTGCCCGAGGGCGCAACGCCGAAAGATGGTCCGAGCGCGGGTATCGGTATTTGTACCGCGATCGTGTCGGTGTTGACCGGCATACCGGTGCGCGCCGACGTGGCGATGACGGGTGAGATCACGCTGCGCGGGGAGGTATTGCCGATCGGTGGTCTTAAAGAAAAATTGCTCGCGGCCCATCGCGGTGGCGTTAAAACCGTGTTGATACCCGAAGAAAATACCAAGGACTTGGTGGAGATTCCCGATAACATCAAGAATCGCCTGGACATCCATCCAGTGAAGTGGATCGATCAAGTGTTGCAGATGGCGCTGGAAACCAAACCTCAACCGCTGCCGGAAAAAGAAGAAGTAGTGCCGGCGGTTCCCGCGCAGGCGGAGGGTGCCGGACCAGTATTGCGGAAACACTGATAGCGACATCAACAGGCTAGTATTTTGTATCCAAACAACAAAGCGCGGAGCGATCCGGGCGTTGTTGTGTCCAGATATTTCACAGATATTGCATCACGCCAAGAAGCGCGCCAATTATGGGGTTGCAGACAGTTAATAATTCACTTAAAGCGCTTGACACCTGCTTTTGCGGCTTGATATAAAGCCTTATCCAGGAACATTCCTGTACTCGACCAATAAAACGGAAAGGGGATATACGTGAATAAGCAAGAGCTCATTGATCACATCGCGAAATCCGCAGATATTTCAAAAGCCGCTGCAGGCCGTGCGTTGGATAGCGCCATCGGTGCTATCAAAACGTCGATGAAAAAAGGCGGCATGGTGACTTTAGTGGGATTTGGGACGTTCTATGTTGGTAAGCGTGCGGCCCGCAGCGGTCGCAATCCGCGCACCGGCGCGACGATAAAGATCAAAGCGGCGAAAGTTCCAAAGTTCCGCGCTGGCAAAGCCCTCAAGGATGCGGTAAACTAGCGGACTTTGGGTGCTTAGCTCAGCTGGTAGAGCGTCGCCCTTACAAGGCGAATGTCGGCGGTTCGATCCCGTCAGCACCCACCAGTAGTGTAGTGATGCAGTCCATTGCTATTTCGAAAGCGGAACGGGTTAGGGCGGGTAGGAAACAAAGCAAAAATGCGGGTAAGATTTTGAGCCTTCGCCGTCGTAATTAGTCTTGTGTTTCGAAATAGAAATGGAATTTGGAGTGGTAGTTCAGTTGGTTAGAATACCGGCCTGTCACGCCGGGGGTCGCGGGTTCGAGTCCCGTCCACTCCGCCAAAGACGTGCGATAACCCAATGATAATAATTATATTTCGTTGTTCGCACGGACCACAGTTTTACCGCCGGTCTTACCCCGTTTTAGTGGGCGCAGCGCCCTAGCTCATAAGTCGGTTTTCCCTACGCACTAAACACCCCAAGACCCGCAAAAATAAACGCACTCAGCCATTCCTAGCGGATCGTTTTTGGTCAAGAGACCAGCAACCCGCCATTCGCACATAAAAAAGCCCGTCGGCTGCAAGGGGATGCAGGGGACGGGCGGGCTTAGTGCCATCGCCGAAGTATGTTAACTCCGCGATAGCTGCCGAAGGTTTTTCAATGGCCCTAGCAGCCTGTCGGACTTAGCCGACAATTATTCGTTGAATTTGTCCTCAAAGCGAGAGAGTAAACGTTACTCGATAATGGTATTACGATAC
>JAYTGZ010000211.1:0-1849 GCA_043733025.1 Pseudomonadota bacterium
GCCCTCCAGCAGCCAGGTCCGGTCATCGACCGACAGGCCATAATGCCGATAGAACCCGTGATTCTCAAAGGTTCTGGCGAAATACCCCTTGTCGCCGGATTCTACGCCCAAGACGCTCAGCGTGTCGAAAGCTGCGCCGCCGATTTGTGCGCGCTCGTCCTGAATCATAAAGAAATCGCCGGTGTGCCAGCGCGTAATATGGGTGCTAATCCACGGAACACCATTGGCTTTGGGATCGGCACCCAATTGATCGGTGCCGCCGAAGGAAGTCCCTTCAGCTCGCCATTCGCCAAGGAATACCGAGAGCGCATCATGCGCGCTGCCGCGTTTCGGTTTCGCTTCGGTGTTGTTGATCGTCATTTTAAGGCTCCTTTTTCATTCGTTCGAATGCGCGCTTCGTCAGCCTTGGAGCGAGGCGAACCCTTCCTTAATCGTCATTGGCGCGGTGGGCCGCGCGTACATGGTTGTTACATAGGAGCGAAGCCGGGGTGCCTCGGCCAGCATTTGGCTCTCGTTCGCCCAGTCCAACGTATACGCCGCATTGAAATCAGCGACGGACAGTCGGTCACCGGCTACAAAGTCGCGGTTGGCCATGTGCGTTTCGAATACCGCGACCATCTTTTTGCAGTCGCGCGTGGCGTTCTTGATGTCGGCAGGAACCCGCTCGTTCTCAGGATAAATCGTTGTGTTCAGGGCAATGCGCCAAAGCGGCTGCTCGATCTCAGTCACCAAAAAGAAGATCCAGCGGTACATCTGCGCCCGATCCGCTAGATCTTTGGGAATCAGTCCCTTCTCCGGGTATTTCTCCGCCAAATAGAGCGGGATTGCGGCTGACTCCGTCAGCACCACATCACCGTCCACCAGTACGGGGAGCTTACCGGCAGAGTTCAATGCCAACAACTCCGGCTCTGGGGCCAATGGATTCAAGCCAATAACTTCGCAATCAACTCCTAGCTCGTTCAGCAACCATTGGACGCGGATGGCGCGGGTCGGCGGTGTTCCGTAGAGCTTCATGTTCTGTCTCCATTGCGCTGATCGATCGGTCAGCACATCTCTGAAGCACTAAACGTTGCGGGGCACCGTTCGGGGCCGTCACGTGGCGAGATATATGTTAGCCTGCCGCAATCTTCCGACAGGACGATCATAGCATTGGGTGCAACCCGAAGCCGGCAATAGCGCCGGCGCTATTGCCGTCTCTACCGCCAGCGCCACATTCGACGGGTTGTGACGCTGGACTGCGGCAGCTTTCAATCGATTCTAAGGAGAAGCCGCCGTTCCGGATTCCACCCCATTGCGGACAGTCCTTTTTACTTTCCTACACAGCGAAACTCGGGCTCATCCTAAGCGATGAAACCGACCTCTCCCAGCGATATCACTTCAAACATCACCTCACGCGTGACGGTGGCACGGCGACGCCTCGCCACCGACAAGGCGGCTGGTCGGGATGCAGGGTGGCGAGCTTGCCGACTTTTTATCCCTGTACAGTGGTCCAAGTGGTCCACGCGAAGCCCCCAGGCGACGTCGAGCCCGCACGCAGCGGTCAGTCAGGACGTACGTCGCTCAAGCCGCCGCGATCAGTTTGGCCGCGCTCGGGCCGCTTTCCAGCAACGCGATGAGCGCGCGCTCGTGGGGCGAGAGCCACTGCGTTGCGCGGGGCAGTTTGAGTTTTGCGCGCCACTTCACCTGACGGTCGACCAGCGCGATCACCGCCGGGTGGATGTAGCTTTTGCGCGCGATCGCGGGGGTGTTACCCAGCCGCTCGGACACCGCCTGCGCCAGCGCCTTGACCGACAGCGTACCCTCGGCCTCGGCCAGCGTCTGCAAGCCGATCGCGCTGGCGTGCCAGGTG
>JAYTGZ010000212.1:0-3795 GCA_043733025.1 Pseudomonadota bacterium
CTATCGCGCAAGTCGACCAGCGCATCAATGATGGGTACGCCCGCCTTGAGCAGTTGCTCCAAATGAAAACAAAAGTTGATCAGCTCCTGACGGCTAATCGGCGAGCCGAATTGCATCCCTCTCAAAACGCGCGCTGGGCGGCTGGTGACCAGATCCAAGCTCATACGCTTAAGGCGCATTTCCAGATCGAGCGCGTTCACGGCATCGAGGTTGCCGCGTATTATTTTTCCTTGAACATCCATGGCGCGATAGGCGAACTGCATGGCGAATGGCTTAAAAGATCCGATCTGTGAGATCGACCACTCGGGAAATTTCATCCAGCGACGTCTCACCGGTCATAATGCGTCCGACGCCATCTTCCGCCAAGGACCAGAAGCCTTTCTCCTCGGCTAACTTGCGCATCTCGCGGCCGCTGGCGCGGCGCGCGATGAGTTCGTCGAGATCCGCGTCCATCTTGAGGATCTCCATGATGGCGGTGCGCCCTTTGTAACCGGTTGCGTTGCAATAGCTACAGCCCACGGCGTGATAGATCATCGGTATCGGATCACTTGTCTGAGTTGGGCGCCCCAACAATTTGAGTGTCGTGGCATCGGCCTGCTGCGGCCGTTTGCAGCGGGCGCACAAGCGCCGTATCAGCCGCTGGGCGATCACGCCGATGATATTGCCCGCCATGATGTCGGGCAGCACGCCGAGATCGAGCAAGCGCGGGAACGCGCCGATCGCGGAGTTCGTATGCAAGGTCGAATAGACCTGATGGCCCGTCATGGCGGCGCGAAACGCCATCTCGGCGGTATCTTGATCGCGTATCTCGCCCACCAGAATCACGTCGGGATCCTGACGCATCATGGAGCGAATGCCGTTGGCGAAATCAAGCTTCACGGCCTCATTCACCGACGTCTGGCGGATCAGCGGCATGGGATATTCCACCGGCTCTTCCAGCGTCATGATGTTGATGGCTTCGACGTTGATGCGATTCAAAATCGAGTAAAGCGTCGTGGTCTTGCCGCTGCCGGTCGGGCCCGTCACCAGGATCATGCCCTCCGGCCGCGCGATCATGAGTTGCAGCGTGTGCAAACCTTGTTCCTGCAACCCCAAACGATCGAGCGGCACGATGCCTTTTTGCCGATCCAAAATGCGCAACACGATATTTTCACCGTGGGTCGTCGGCAGGCTGGAGACACGGAAATCCACTGGATGACCCGATAGCACCAAGGAAAATCGCCCGTCTTGTGGCGCACGGGTCTCGGCGATATTCATGTTGCTCATGACTTTCAGGCGCACCACCATTGCCGCCCAGTAATTCTTGTGCAGCGATCGAATCTGACGCAGCACGCCGTCCAAACGATAACGCACGCGCAGAAATCCCTGTTCGGGCTCGAAGTGAATATCGGACGCGCTTTGTTTCGCCGCATCGTTCAGAATCGCGTCGATAAGCCGTACCACCGGCTGGCTGTATTCGTCGAAATTCGCCTGCAGGCTTGCGTAATCGATCTCGCCGGTTTCGATCTCGTGCAAGATGCCGTCGATCGATAGTTCGAATCCATAATAATGTTCGATGCCGGCGATGATGTCCGAATCCCGCGCCAACACCGGCTCCACAACGATGCTATCCGGCACCAGCGCTCGTATCTGATCGAGGGCCACGACATCGGTCGGATCCGAGATCGCGATAATCAGCTTGTTTTCATCGCGCACCAAGGCGACGGGCAGAACGTGGTAACGCCGTGCGGCGTCCTTGGGAATCAACACCAGCGCGGCCGGATCCGCCACGGCATTAGAGAGGTCGATCGCGACCTGACCCAGGCTTTCCGAGAGGATGTCACGAATGGTCGCCTCGGACACGAACCCGAGGCTGACCAGTAACTTGCCGAGGGGAGTATTGCGTTTTTTTTGTTCGATCAGCGCGATGCGCAACTGATCTTGGCTGACGATGCCTTTCTCCAGCAACACCGCGCCCAGGGGTTGTTTAGCGATTGCATTGGCGGCAACGGGTACGGCAGACATAGTTTGTTTACGGAGCCGCCGCCAGTTCGCCAAGCCGAGCACCCACCTCCGCCGGACGAAAACGCGCGCTTCGGTTCTTGGCGAGATCGAGCGCCTTGCGATAATAGGTCACTGCTTGTTTGATCTGGCCAAGCTGGTCCAGGCTCACTGCGAGGTTATAGGCAAAGTCCGGATTTCCGGCGTCCAGACTAAAAGCGTCGAAATAAGCCTGTTGCGCCTCGTCCCAGCGGGCTTGGTTAGCGTATTGATTGCCGAGCGCAAAATGCAGTTGGGCCGAATCGGGCGTACGGGCCAACTCGAATTTTATTTGGCTCTCGCTGGGGCCACCCGGCTGTCGAATGGAGGCTAAGCCGGCCAGGGCCGCGGCATTCTGCGGCTCCAACTCCAAGGCCCGCCGATAGGAATGTTCCGCCCCGTTTAGGTCGCCCTGATTGGCGGCGATGGTGGCGAGTCCCAGGAGCGCGTCGACATTGAACGGATCACGCTCCGCCACAATGGAATACAACCGCTTCGCTTCCGCGCGCTGCCCCGACAGCAGCGAGTTGTAGGCGAGGGCGAGGTCCGGGTCGAAATCGTTGCGGTTGCTATCACCGCGGCTAACGCTGATAGCACGGTCACCTTTCGCCGCTCGACTTAACCTCGCCCCACGCGGTCGTTGCGCTTGCTCGATTTCGCGACGCACGGTGTATTCCGAAGAAAATTCCGCTGACGTCACGCTTTCCGCCTGAACGACAGGCGATCGCGATGCACCCCGTCGCGGCCGCTTGGCTTTGGGCGGCGGTTCATCCACGTTTGAAGGAATCAATGCAACCTCGGCTGTAGGCGTGACTTCCACCAGCGTAGCGGACGGTGGTTCCGGCGGCGCCTCCGGAGCGGATCCGGTTACCGGCGCGACGGTAGCGATGGGTCCGGCAGTGGCGGCGCTCGGCGCCGTCGTGGGTGGAACCGTCGGCGCGGGAGTGCGCGCCTGAACCGGTTGAAACGGCGGGCTCGGCGGAAACGCGAAGCTATACCAAACATAAAAACCACCGGCCGCGAGCAGCAACGCCGCCAGGCCACCGACCAATAATATTCCGGCGCGGCTGCGCGGCGCCGATCGCTTGGCTTGGAACAGGGTTTGCGCCGCTTCGCGTTCCTTTGTAACCCGTTGGTCATCGAGTTTGCCGGAGCTGCTGGTCGCTTTGGCGGCAGTCAACGCAGGTGACGGCGATGGGGCAACCGGGCCGGAAAATCTGGGTTCCGTGCGCGACTGCGCTTCCGAGAGGTCCGGCGCGACCTCCCCGACGATAGGATCCGGCGCGGGTTCGGCGAGCGCCAAATCGCGAGCTTGCTCTTCCGTTTCGGTTGCGCGCTCAATCGTATCCGGCTGCGCGAGCCGCGGCTCCGTTTGCCCCCTCTTGGCTTGTTCCGCCCGCTTCAGCGCATCGATTAGTAGACTCATTGCGGCGTTGGCCGGCTGGGTACGCGACGCAGGAATTCGCTGTCGGGCAAAGCGCTACGATAGGCGCGCAGATCGCCATCGACGCTCGCCTCGTGGACAACGATGGGCCGCAGGAAAATCACCAGCTCGGTCTTAGCGGTGAAATCGTCGCGGAAACTGAACGCATCACCCGCCACCGGCAGCCGCGATAGCACCGGGATGCCGTCGCGTTGTTTTTGCACGCTGTCTTGCATTAACCCGCCCAACACGGCGATCTGGCCGTTGGAGACTTTCAGCACGGACTCCATCTCGCGGGTTTGGATTTGCGGCACGCGGCTGACCACTCTGGCATTCGCCAGATCGGGATTCGG
>JAYTGZ010000213.1:0-2338 GCA_043733025.1 Pseudomonadota bacterium
CCCGCGTGTTTGATCTTGGCCGTCCATTGTTCGGGATTTTCCACCGACAATTCCAAATGTTCCGGCGCGATTTCGTCGGCGATGGCGCAGGCCTCGGCGAGATCGCGCACTTGGATCAATGCGCCGCGATTGGCCAGCGATGCCGCGATCACTTTCTCGCGTGGCATGGTCTGAATAAGTTTCGCGATGCTCTGCGCCACGCGCTCGATGAAATCCGCGTCCGGGCAGAGCAATATCGCCTGGGCAATTTCGTCATGCTCCGCTTGCGAAAATAAATCCATGGTGATCCAATCTGGATCGGTCTTACCGTCGCAAATCACCAGAATTTCCGACGGCCCCGCGACCATGTCGATGCCCACCACGCCGAACACGCGGCGCTTGGCGGCGGCGACATAAGCGTTACCTGGACCGCAAATTTTGTCGACTTGGGGAATGGTCTTAGTGCCGTAGGCCAATGCGGCAACCGCTTGCGCGCCGCCGATGGTGAACACGCGATCGACACCGCTGATGGCGGCGGCGGCGAGCACCAAGGGATTGCGCTCGCCGTTCGGTGTCGGCGTGGTCATGATCAACTCGCCGACACCCGCTACTTTCGCCGGAATCACGTTCATCAACAACGACGACGGATAGGCCGCCTTGCCACCGGGTACGTAGAGGCCGGCGCGGTCCAAGGCCGTGACCTGCTGGCCGAGTACCGTGCCGTCCGCTTCGGTGTATTGCCAAGAACTGACTTTTTGTTTTTCGTGATAGACGCGAATCCGCTCCGCTGCCTGCTCCAGCGCGTTGCGCTGAGCGGGCGAGATGGCGTTGAGCGCTGCCTTCAATTCGCTTTGCGATAGCTCAAGATCGGCCATGGACGCGGCTTCCAGCTTGTCAAACCGCGCCGTGTAGTCGATCACAGCGGCATCGCCGCGATGTTTCACATCGTGGCAAATGGCGGCGACCACGGAATCGATGTTCTCGTCCTGCGCCCCTTCGAAAGCTGTCAGTCGCGCAAGTTGTGCTTTGAAATCCTTGCCGGTGCTGTTAAGTCGCCTGATCGCAACCATATCAACCGACCGCCTTTGCGAAGGCATCAACGATGGGTTGGAGCAATTCCCGCTTCAGTTTCAACGCCGCGCGATTCACAATCAAGCGCGAACTGATCGGCAGAATCTGTTCGACGGCGACGAGATTATTCGCCTTCAGCGTGCTGCCGGTACTCACTAGGTCGACGATGGCATCCGCCAGCCCTACCAGCGGCGCCAATTCCATGGAGCCGTACAACTTAATGAGATCGACGTGCATGCCCTTGGCGGCGAAGTGTTCACGCGCGGTTTCCATGTATTTGGTGGCGACTTTTAAACGCGCGCCGCGGCGCACCATGCCGGCGTAATCGAAATCGGCGCGCGTCGCCACCATCATTTTGCAGCGCGCGATGTTTAAGTCGAGCGGCTGATAGAGGCCCGCGCCGCCGTGTTCCAGCAATACGTCCTTTCCCGCGATGCCTAAGTCCGCCGCGCCGTATTGCACATAGGTCGGCACATCGCTTGCCCTGACAATGATTAGCCGCACATCGGCGCGGTCGGTGCCGATGATGAGCTTGCGCGAGCGCTCGGGATCTTCTTGGGCGGTGATGCCGGCGGCGGCGAGCAGCGGCGCGGTCTCGTCGAAGATGCGGCCCTTGGAGAGCGCGATGGTAACGCCAGCAAAGCCGTTCGCCGAAGACGGGGTGGGGTTCCCCGCTGTCTGGGTACTCATTGAGCTACTAGGAATTAAAGCGCTATTTTACACGTTCGATTTGTGCGCCGAGTTGGCCGAGCTTTTGTTCGATGTGTTCGTAGCCGCGATCCAGGTGATAGATGCGCTCGATGATGGTGTCGCCGTGGGCGATCAGTCCGGCGATGACGAGGGACGCCGAGGCACGCAGATCCGTCGCCATCACCGCTGCTCCCTCCAGTTTCGGCACGCCGCGGACGATGGCGGCGTTGCCCTCCACTTCGATGTTCGCGCCCAAGCGGCGCAACTCTTGCACGTGCATGTAGCGGTTCTCGAAAATCGTTTCCGTGATCACCGTCGTGCCGTCGGCGACGCTGTTCATCGCCATGAATTGTGCTTGCATGTCCGTTGGGAAAGCGGGGTAGGGCGCGGTGCGTAGGCTCACGCCGTGGTTCGGCCCGCGCATGGAGAGCTTGATGAAATCCGAGCCGCGCTCGACGTTGGCGTTGGCTTCGATAAGCTTATCGAGCACCGAATCGAGAATGTCGCTGCGCGTGTTGGTTGCGACGATCTCGCCGCCGGTGGCCGCGGCGGCGACCAGGAACGTGCCGGTCTCGATGCGATCCGGCATGATGCTGTG
>JAYTGZ010000214.1:0-3927 GCA_043733025.1 Pseudomonadota bacterium
TTTGGCGATGTCGGTGCAATAGATTGACGAGTGAGTATCGCGCGGATCCGAAGTGGTGAAGCCGATTTGATTGTTCACCACCACATGCACCGTACCGCCAGTGCGATATCCGCGCGTTTGCGACAAGGCCATGGTTTCCATCACCACGCCTTGGCCGGCGAACGCCGCGTCGCCATGAATCAGCACCGGCAACACCTGCTTGCCTTCGCGGTCGGCACGGCGTTGCTGACGGGCACGCACGGAACCTTCAACCACCGGATTCACGATTTCCAGATGGGACGGATTGAACGCCAACGTGAGATGCACGGGACCGCCCGGCGTGGTGATATCGCTGGAGAATCCGAGGTGATATTTCACGTCGCCGGACGAAAGATCAGAAGCGTGTTTCCCTTCAAACTCCGAGAATAGATCTTTGGGCAGCTTACCCAACACGTTGACCAACACGTTCAAGCGGCCGCGGTGAGCCATGCCGATGACGATTTCCTGTACGCCATTGGCGCCGGCGCGCTGAATGAGATTTTCAAGCAGGGGGATGAGACTTTCACCACCCTCCAGAGAAAAACGCTTCTGCCCAACATAGCGGGTATGAAGATATTTCTCCAGCGTCTCGGCGGCCGCCACTCGTTCCAGAATGTGCCGGCGTTCCGTCTGGGAATAGTTGGCTTTGGCGCGCTGGCCTTCGAAACGCTTCTGTATCCAGCGCTTCTGCTCCGTATCGGTGATGTACATGTACTCGACACCGATGTTGCTGCAGTAGGTCGAGCGCACCGCCTCGATAATGTCGCGGAGCGTGGCTTGATCGAAACCGACCAACGAACCGGAGTTGAATACCGTGTCCATATCCGCTTCCGTCAGGCCGTAGTGGCTGGCTTCGAGCTCGGGGATATAAGGTTTTTCCTGGCGCTTCAGCGGGTCGAGGGAGGCGAGACGGGAACCCAAAAAGCGATGGGCATTGATCAACTGCAGGACGGATACTTGTTTCTTGGCGTGCTCGGCGTCGTGCCGCGACGCCACCATGGTCTGTAGACCGGCTTTTGCGCGCTGGGTGAACGCGGTGACGATGGGTCCGTGGGCGATATCTTGGGTTACGGCGCCCGACGCCTTCTGCAGGGCATCGAAATAAGAGCGCCATTCGGCGCCGACGGTGGCCGGATCTTGCAGATAGTTATCGTACAACTCCTCAATGAAGGGCGCATTGGCGCCGAACAGATGAGAGCTTTCCATAAAGGTTTTCATCATGGCGCGTGTCCCTTAAAAGAATTGCAATGGGGCGACGGTCAAACTCCGGATTAACTGCGTTTATCCATTGGTGCATAATCGCGGCGTACGGCGCCCCGATACAATTGCCTTGGCCGGCCGATCTTTTGCTCCGGATCGGAAATCATTTCGTTCCATTGGGAGATCCAGCCGATGGTGCGGCCCATGGCGAAAATCGCCGTGAACATGCTGGTCGGAATACCCAGGGCGCGCAGCACGATGCCGGAATAGAAATCGACGTTCGGATAAAGCTTCTTCTCGACGAAATACGGATCTTCCAGGGCGATCTTTTCCAACGCCAGCGCCAGCTTGAATAGCTTGCTGTCGTGCAAGCCCAGGTCGTTCAACACTTCATGGCAGGTTTGGCGCAGGATGCCCGCGCGCGGATCCATATTCTTATAGACGCGATGGCCAAAGCCCATCAGCTTATAGCCGGAGTTCTTGTCCTTCGCCATGGCGATGTATTTGCCGATGTTCGAGACGTCGCCGATCTCGTCCAACATCTTCAATACCGCCTCATTGGCGCCGCCGTGGGCGGGACCCCACAGGGCGGCGATGCCGGCGGCGATACAGGCAAATGGATTGGCTCCGCTAGAACCGGCCAAGCGTACCGTCGACGTCGACGCGTTTTGTTCGTGGTCGGCGTGCAGGATCAATATCCGGTCCATGGCTTTCACCAGCACCGGATTCGATTCGTATTTCTCGCACGGCGTGGCAAACATCATTTGCAGGAAATTCGCCGCGTAAGACAACTCATTGCGCGGATACTGAAACGGCAAGCCGGTGTTGTAGCGATAACACATGGCCGCGATAGTCGGCACTTTAGCGAGCAAGCGCATGGCCGACACCTGGCGATGATGGGGATCGGTGATATCCAACGAGTCGTGATAGAACGCCGACAGGGCGCCCACCACGCCGACCATTACCGCCATCGGGTGCGCGTCGCGCCGGAAGCCTTGGTAAAAGCGCGTCAACTGTTCATTCACCATGGTGTGGTGGCGGATAGTATTATCGAACTCTTTCAACTCGGCCGCAGCCGGCAATTCACCGTTTAACAGCAAATAACAAACTTCGATGAAATCGGACTTTTCCGCGAGTTGCTCAATGGGATAGCCGCGATAATAGAGTTGGCCGGCATCGCCATCGATAAAGGTGATATCGGAACGGCACGCGGCGGTGGACAAGAACCCGGGATCATAGGTGAAAAGCCCGAGCTTGGATAACCCGCGAACATCAATCACATCGGGACCGAGCGTACCGGAATAGACCGGTAATTCGATGGAATTGCCGGTGCCGTTAAGGGTAAGTGTCGCTGTACGTTGTGTGTCCATCTTGTCTTCTCCACTGTGCATTCCCCGACCGGGAACGCCATTTTATTTGCTCGTTAATATCAGTTCCAACATGGGTTTGAGGCTCGCGTCTTGGCACTGCTTTCGAGCCATCAGCCAGTCAAACAAATCCTGATCCGGATAGGTCAAAAATCGATCAAGCAACTGGGCTTGCGATTCGTCGAGCGTGTCGATTTTTTCTGTTAGGAAGCGCGCTAGGAGCAAATCTAGTTCCAACATGCCGCGCCGGCAGCGCCAACGTAATCGTCGTTGCTGCTGCGCAGCAAGCATACTCCTATACCGCCCGCTTAACCATGATCTCCTTGATTTTGCCGATGGCCTGGGTCGGGTTTAGTCCCTTGGGACACACATCAACGCAGTTCATGATGGTATGGCAGCGAAATAACCGATAAGGGTCTTCCAAATTATCCAGCCGTTCGCTGGTCGCCTGATCGCGGCTGTCGGCAATGAAACGGTAGGCTTGCAACAAGCCCGCCGGGCCGACAAATTTATCCGGATTCCACCAGAAGGAAGGGCACGCCGTAGAGCAAGCGCCACACAAGATGCATTCGTACAAGCCATCCAACTCGGCGCGATCTTCCGGCGACTGCAAACGCTCCTTGTCGGGCGGGGGATCGTTGTTAATCAAATACGGTTTAATCGAATTATACTGCTTGAAGAATTGCGTCATATCGACGATCAGATCGCGCACCACCGGCAGGCCGGGCAACGGCCGCAACACCACCGGTTGCTTGAGTTCCGCCAGGTTGGTGATGCAAGCGAGGCCATTTTTGCCGTTGATATTCATCGCGTCCGACCCGCATACACCCTCGCGGCACGAGCGCCGGAACGACAGAGTATCGTCGAGGGTCTTGAGCTTGATGATGGCATCGAGCAACATGCGATCCGCCGGCGCCAACTTGAGCTCGTAGTCTTGCATGTAGGGCTTGGCGTCGGTTTCCGGGTTGTAGCGATAGATGGAGAATTTCATTCGTTTACCTTTATTAGAGGCTAGGGGCTAGGGTGTTGAGGTGTTTTTGCTAACCCCTAGCCTCTAGCCCCTAGTAAGTTCTCGCCTTAGGCTCAAATCCTTCCGTGGTCAGTCCTTTCAGATTGACCGGCTTGTAGTCCAAACGGTTGCCTTCCATGTACCACAGGCTGTGCTTCAGCCAATTGACGTCGTCGCGGCTGTGGAAATCTTCGCGGGCGTGGGCGCCGCGGCTTTCTTTGCGCGCGGCGCCGGAGACCAGCGTTGCCTCGGCTACTAGCGCGAGATTCTCCAGTTCCAGCGCTTCGATGCGCGCGGTATTGAACACTTTGCTTTTGTCCTTGATTGCCGTGC
>JAYTGZ010000215.1:0-6677 GCA_043733025.1 Pseudomonadota bacterium
TACTTCCATGGCGCATGCATAATGGGATGGCGCTTTAGCGACGACACCCAAGGCTGGGCGACGGAGTTGGCGATGCGATGCACACCCAGTTTCCATGGCGCGTAAACCAGAACCAGCTTCGCCATGTCCTGATAGAGTTTGGTGCGCCGCGGGGAATCGGGCATGCGTTTGACTTGCTCGTAAAGCCTGTCGTAAGCAGGCAATTTAAAACGCGCAGTGTTGGCATCTTCATTTTTCCCGTACAGCAACTGCAGATAATTTTCGCCGTCGGGGTAGTCGGCAATCCACGCCGCGCCCCACATCTGTAATTTACCGAGCTTGGACGCCTTCACCAGTTCGGGCCATTTGGCTTTCTTAAAGGTCATCTTGATGCCGATGGCTTCCATGTTGCGGCGCCAGAGTTCGTCGAATTGACGATTGTCTCCGCCGACGACCGAGGCCTGTTCAATCTGCAATGGTTTGCCGTCGGGTAACTCGCGATAGCCATCGCCGTCACGATCTTTGTAGCCGAAATGATCGAGCAGCGCCTTGGCCTTCGCGGGATTGTATTCGTTAAGGTTGGTGCGAAAGCGCGGGTCGTAACCAGCTACGCCGGGCGCGACCGGTGATTGGGCTTGAATCGCTTGATTCTTGCGGATGACCTGGATTTCCTGGGGCATATTGTATGCGGCGGAAATCGCGCGGCGCAGCGCGATCTTTTCCTTGCTGTAGCCACCGACGATGGGATCGTCCATGTTGAAAAAGGTGTAGGTCAAATCGGGTTCCGCGCTTTGATAATGCTTAATCCCTTTCTTCGCCAACGATGGCGACAGTTTGCCGCCGGGTATCACTTGATTGACGAACTCGACGGGAATACCGCTCAGGTCCAATTGTCCGCCGAGAAACGCCAACCAGAACGGCTGCGCCTCTTCGATGACGGTCACCTCGACTCTGCCAATGATCGGTAATTTTTTTCCTGCGAGTCGAGCCGCGATTTGCCGATCCACCGGATCGTCACCCGGCTCGGATTCGAAATAGGTCTCGCGAAAGCTCGGGCTCGCATCCAACACCATCTTGTGACCGCGGATCCAATCCCTTAAGAGATAAGGCCCGGTGCCGACCGGGTGACCGCCGATATCCGCGCCATAGCGTTCCACCACCTCGCGCGCCAATGCCGCGAGCGTCGGCATGGCCAGAATATAGAGCAAGTTGTAATCGGGCTCTTTCAAATGAATGCGCAACGTGTAGCGATCAACCACCTCCAGCCCGGCCACCGGCGCATCGTAGTCGAATTTATTCGCTGCCTTGGCCTTCGCCGCCACTTTGTCCATGCCCAGGATTTTGCCGTCCAGCAAGAACAGCCAGGGCGATCGCAACGCCGGATCGAATAAACGGCGGATGCTATAGGCATAATCGGCGGCCACTAGCTCGCGGCGTTTGCCATTGAAGGCGGGATCGTCAGCGAAGACGATCCCTTGTTTCAATTTGAATGTGTAGGTCGAGCCATTGTTCGACACCTGGGGCATCTCGGCCAAAGTCAGCGGCATCAACTTCACCGGGCGAGCCAAGTAGTCGTAACCCAGCATCGGCTCCATGATTGCTTCGATAATGGTGTTGGAATACAGATCGGACACGGCGATTGGATCGAAGCCCGTTTCTGCCGTCGGGAAACCCAAGCGCAATACCTTGTTCATGTCGGCGGCATGACTGCCGAGCGTGAGCACTAAGCTTAGGAAAAATACCGCGAGACGTTTCTGCATTCTGCGTTTTGGGTTCGTGTTGTATGCTAATTTAACATACGATCGGCTTGGGAAATTTACGCGACGTTACGGCGAGCGCGGCGAAGCAATTTCGCCGTAACGAATTTTCGTTCTCCTGGGCTCACAGCGGGCAAAGATCACCAAAGTAAAACTCGATGATGACGGAAGATTTTGGTTTATCATTCCCGCAAGCATTCGATTTTGGAGGCAGCATGGCCTTTCTCGCCGGTAAGAAAATTTTGATCACGGGTTTGTTGAGTAATCGCTCCATCGCCTACGGCATTGCGCAAGCGGCCAAACGGGAAGGCGCCGAGCTTGCCTTCACCTTTCAAGGCGAGGCGATCAAAGAACGCGTCGTCAAACTCGCAGCGGAATTTAAGTCGGACATCATTCTGCCATGCGACGTCGCCAGTGACGCCGAGATTGATGCGCTATTCGCCAGCCTAGGCAATCGCTGGGATGGGCTCGACGGGATTGTTCACTCGATTGCTTTCGCGCCACGGGAAGCGCTGAGCGGCGACTATCTCGACACGGTAACGCGCGAAAGTTTCCGCATCGCGCATGACATCAGCGCTTATAGTTTGGCGGCGCTCGCCAAGGCTGGATTGCCGATGATGCAAGGCCGCAAAGGCGCGTTGGTGACGCTGAGTTATTTGGGCGCCATTCGCTCCGTGCCGAGTTACAACGTGATGGGCTTGGCTAAGGCTAGCCTGGAAGCCAACGTGCGCTACCTGGCACAAAGCCTGGGCCCGCGCGGCATCCGCGTCAACGGAATTTCCGCCGGACCGATCAAGACCTTGGCGGCGGCAGGGATCAGCGGCTTCGGAAAAATCTTGCACTACGTCGAAGCCACCGCGCCGCTTAAGCGCAATGTCACAACCGAAGAAGTTGGCAACGTCGCGGCATTTTTATTAAGCGACCTTGCCTCCGGTGTGACGGGCGAAATTACTTACGTGGATGCGGGATTCAATACCGTTGTACCGGGCATGGAATAACACGGCCGGTTAGCTCCCAGAATTTCTAGTGTCGCCAGGAGAGGCAATACTGGCGCGGCTCTCAGGCCTTAAGGCTAGAGTCAAACGCGGGCAACTTATTGCTCGGCTTTACGTTCCACCGCGGCCGTGTCGATGCTGATCTTGGATTTCGACCGCAGGCTTTGGATCAACCCTTCGAATTCGTCCTGCGATTGCGCTTGTGCCAATCGTGGTGCGATGACGTTGCGCTTGGCATCGTCCACCACCGGCGCGTCGACGACTTTGCTCACCTTGACGAAGGTGTACCCGCCCGGGCCTTCGCTTCCGGCGAACACCGGCAGCTTTTTGACGTCGGCCGTAAACACCGCCGCGACGATATCGCCCGGAACATCAGCGGGATTTTGCCTGCTAACGAGCTTGGCGGGCGAC
Organism: Pseudomonadota bacterium; assembly: GCA_043733025.1. Taxonomy (GTDB): domain Bacteria; phylum Pseudomonadota; class Gammaproteobacteria; order Burkholderiales; family JALYOK01; genus JALYOK01. The sequence continues at coordinate 3,143 of JAYTGZ010000215.1, forward strand.
CAGTTTAACCCGGGGACGTCCTTGCCCTGGTTCAGTCGTTCAAGATTGATCTTAGCCTGGGCCGTCGCTAGCTTCAGCGCTTCTTTCTGCTTCAGATTCTCCAAAATACCCGCGCCCGCTTCGGTGAACGGCTTCGCGAAACTAGGCTTGTACTCGATTACCCGGGCGGCGATCAGCGTATTCGGCGCCACTTCGATCGCTTCAGTGTTGCGCTTATTCTTCAACACCTCATCGGAGAAAATCGCGTCCAAAAACTTCTTGTTGGCGAACATGGGGTTGACGCCCATGCCCGTCCTGGGAATGAATTCGCTTTGCTGAGCCGACAACTTGAAGGCATCGACGACGGGTTTCAGGCCGTCCGATTGTTCGTACACCATGTCGTTGAATCCGGCGGCCACCTCGAGATATTTCTTGTTTGCTTTTAGCTTCTTCTGCTCGCTGATGATGCTGTCTTTGACTTCCGCGAAGCTCTGGGTTTTCTCTTCGAAAGAAATCAAAATATGGCTCGCTTTGCGTTCGGCCTCTTTGATTTCGGTGAGTTTGATAATGTGGTAACCGAAGGCGGACTCCACCGGACCGCGAATCTCATCGACTTTCATCGAGTACACCGCGTCCTCGAACGGTTTGACCATAGCGCCTTTGCCGAAATATCCGAGGTCGCCGCCCTGCGCGGCCGAGCCCGTATCTTGCGAATACTTCTTCGCTAGTTCAGCGAAATTCGCCGGGTTCGCGCGGACTTCTTTCAAGACGTCCTGCGCTTTGGCAGACGCCACTTTTTTCTCTCCGGCCGTATCATTGCTTTTCTTTTTGAACTCACCTTTGGCAAGGCGCTCGTCATAGATCTTCTTCGCTTCGTCATCGGTTACGACTTGCTCGGCCACGAATTTTTCCGAGGACAAAATGACGTATTCGACTTTCACTTGCTCAGGATTTTTGAACTCATTCGGGTTGGCGTCGTAATAGGCTTTGGCCGCTTTCTCGTCCGCCTTCACTTGGTTCGCGAACGTGCTCGGCGCAATGGTTGCCTGACTTACCTCGCGCTGTTGTTCGCTCAGTTTAACGAAACCCTCCACTTGAAACTTTGGCACGATTGCCGTGGTCGTGATTGCGTCGCGCATTTGCTGCAACAGATTGTCCTGGCGAACCTGCTCTTCGAACATGACGTCGGTCATACCGCGATTACGCGCATAAGTCTGGAATCGAGTGAGGGAAAACTTGCCGTTGTCCTGGAACGCGGGAATGGCTTCGATGCTTTTGCGCAGTTGTTCGTCGGTCATGGCCAAACCTACTTTTTTCGCGGCGGCGGCGAGAAGTTGCCGATTCACCATGCCCTCGAGGACATTCGCTCTGGCCTGGGGATTGTCAACCATGGCGGGGTCGTAATTCTGTCCGAGCATCTCACGCATCTGATCCATTTGATTGCGAAACGCAACGTTGAACTCTTCTTGGGTAATGTTGTGGCCGTCAACCTTGGCTACACCCGAGCTGCGGCCGATGTTACTAACATAGGACTCCACGCCCCAAAGCGAAAAGCTGACGATGATGAGCCCGAAAATAATGTAGGTAAACAGCTTACCCGCTTTGCCTTCACGGATGGAATCGAACATGTTGTAATCTTTGTGTGGATTAAATCAAAACGATCGCGAGATTATACGTGGAAACACCGTCTATTGTGGGCTCTGAGGCGATTGAGCAGGGCTCTGTCATCCATCCCTTCAAGTTCCTGATTTAGGCGAGGTATCATGCCCTACTGACTTTTTAGGGCGGATGCTGCTATAAAGACGGGCATGGAAAGTGCCGCGGGTACTGTCGATGTTGATCTAACCCGAGTGCGGGTGCGCCTGATCTGCGCGCAAGAGCGCCCCCAGTGGGACGCCTTGATGCGTTCGCACACGTGGTCGACCATATCGTGGTCGGTCGTCGCGGACACTCGCTGTTCGAGCGTTGGCTGCTTGGGTCAGTGGCGCGCCGGGTGGTCGCCTACGCGAAATGCTCGGTGACCGTGGTGCGTGCCCCATAGTCAGTGGGATCTATCGGTCGACCCGCTGCGGCCAAACTCGACCGGCGACTTGATGTAGAAGAGGTTCGCCTTCTCCGCTTCGAGGCGCTCGAACAGCGTCTTGCACTGGTTTTCGGTCATCGCCACGGTGACTTCGATCGGCTGGTCGGCCAACTCGACGAAATACTTTGAGTGCAGCTTGCCCGAACGGCCGAGGGATTCCGCGCCCATCGTCAATGTGGCCCCGTGGATACCCAGCGACGCGACCAGGTGCATCAGCCATTCGTAGACGGGCTCGTGCCCGTGCCGGCGATCTTGACAGGTAAAGAATGTGACCTGGAAGCCAGTCATGATCTTGCTGAGCCGACGGTACCGAACTCGACCGGCGATTTGACGTAGAAGAGATCGATCTTTTCCTGTTCGATGCGCGCGAACAGTGCCCGGACCTGTTCTTCGGTCATCGCCATCGTGACTTCAACGGGTTGGTCGGCCAACCTGAAGAAATGCGCAAAGTGGAGCTTACCGGAACGGCCGAAACCCTCCGCGCCGCTCATGATCGTGCCGCCACTGATGCCGATTGACTTGCCCAACTGCAGCAGCCATTCGTGCAAGGGCTGGTGCCCGTAGCGGCGATCCTGCTCTGTAAAGAACGTCACCTGGAATCCATTCATGATTCATCCTCCAGACAGTTGGGCGGTACGCAGCAGCAACACCATGCCGATGCCCAGCAGCGTCATCACGACACTGCCGACGACATGCATTGCAACGGTTGACAGTGCCCGCGAAGGCGACCATCCATGAGTTGCGCGACCGCCTCCGCAGAGAAGGTCGAAAAGGTCGTGAGGCCGCCCAAGAATCCCGTCACCACGAACGATCGCCACTGCGGGGGCAGCGCCAGGTGAGCTGCCAGAAATGCGACGGCAACACCGACAAAGTATCCGCCCACAAGATTGGCCGTCAACGTGCCGGGCGGCAGGGACGGAAACAACGCGTTGAGTTGGGCCGAGAAGAGCCATCGTAGCAGCGCGCCCACGCTAATGGCGATGATCGACAGCGTCACGAGTCTGTCCTTTCAGGTGTTTCCCCGGACAGACCCGCTTGGCCCCACGCGCACGCTGCGGGACTGTCCGTAGGCTGGTTCTGTCGCATTAACTAAAAAACCCAAAAATTACCTACAAAAAAAATTGACTACAGTAGGTTGTGTCAATCGATAATAACTGTACCATCGTATTGTATGTCGTGAAGGTCAAAATAAAGTTAATGAGACAGAACCGTTGGATCTAATGAAAACCTGGCTCCATGTTATCTTTTTGGTTGCTGGTTTCGGCTGTGCGACCCAGCCCCGGCAACCGGCGCTTGTACCGGTCTCGCCTGCCAAGATCGCAACGGCGCTGGAAGCTCGCACCTTAGATAGCGCCAGCCTGAAGGCATTCATCAAGCAAAACCGGAAGGCGCCACTTCCATTTTGGCCGCTTAAGCAGTGGGACCTCCATTTGCTCATGCTTGCCGCGTTCTACTATCACTCCGATCTTGATC
>JAYTGZ010000216.1:0-3839 GCA_043733025.1 Pseudomonadota bacterium
GCGCCATTCCAAAATCGGGTAGGCCTTGAGATCGAGATCGAGAGTTTTGGTGAGCATCGACGCGGAGCCGTTGGCGACGGCTTTGATCACCGTTTCATCACCGTCCTTGATAAGTTCGTAGGACGTGTGCTTTTCAATTGTTTTAAACGTCTGCGGCTGCCATCCTTCCGGCAGTGGGCCTCCGGGCGCGGATCGGGAGAACGGGCCGATTTCGAGTACGGACTGCGCACCGATGCCTTGGAATGGGATAAGCCAGAGGGCGATACCGCAGCAAAGCAATTGGATGCCCGCCTTCGCGGGAATGACAAATGGGACGGATGACTCGCTACTCAATGGTTCGATGTCTCGGTACTAGGCAAAAACGAACGGCAATTGACTGCGCACCTGCTGATAGCGCTGCTGCAGATCCTGGCTGGTCTGGGCGCCCAGGTTGAACACAGCGTAACGGTAACTGCCGAGCCATTTGTATTCGCGCGCCAGGCTGTTGCCTTTTTTCAGGTAAACCATGATGCGGGCATCGGGATACTGCTCGCGAATCCGCTTTATATGTTCCGCGTCCGGCGCGCTCGTGAGTTTGCTGCCGGGGAAGGCGCGCAGCACAAAGCTCGCGGCGTGGTTGCATTCGCCTTGCCTGAAATGGTGTTTGGGCGTGTTGCCGAGGGTGAGGTCGACCAGAATGTCATAGGGATTAAAGCCATCGACCTTCTCGTATAGGTCCGCGAACTGGTAAGCCATGCGCGGATTCATTTCGATGAACTTAAGGTCGCCGGTCTCGGGCTTATAGAAGAATTCGACATTGAACAGGCTCTGGTTCAAACCAAACGCCTTCACGATGCGCGCGACGATGTTGCCCATTTTTTCTTGCACCGGTTCGGGCAGGGACGACGGATATTCGAAGCGCTGAAACGCATTGGTGCCCGGATACATAATGGAATCCACCACACCTGTGATTTTTACCACGCCATTGTGGACATAGCCATCCACCGTGACTTGCATGCCGTCCATCACTTCTTCGCCCAAAATATGATGGGCGTCTAGGGGAAATTGCGTGTATTGCTGCGCTAAATCTTCGGCCGGCTGGATGAGTTTTTTCAGGATCCACGATTCCAGCGGCTTGAACGTGAGGTGCTGCTTGAGTTCGGCAAAGTTGTTTACCCGCTTGGCGAGGATCGAATAGGTTGCCTTCACCGGTTTTACAAAAAGCGGGAACTCTTGTTTGACTTCCTCCTCGCGCTGCACATAGGGCGAAAACACGGTGTAAGCGGGCGTGGCTTCCGGCGCCACCTCGCGGGAACGCTCACGGGCGTAGAATTTATGCTGCGCCGTGAGTATGGCGGCGGGTGGTGCGCCGGGCAACCCGAGGCGTTCGGCGATCACGGCGGCGATCACCACGCCGAATTGCTCTTCGTTACTGAGCACCCCGGCGAGACCGGCGTTGCGATATTTTGCGACCATGCGCTCAATGAAGCGTCCGGCGGAAAACGTCATGAGCCGGGCGTTCTCGGGGAATTTGTGGAGATCGAAGCCTTCGTAGACGAAGCGCAGTTTGCCGCGATAACGATGGGAGTCGAATTCCAAATGGTCCCATTCATTGGGAAAAAGGATCAGGATTGTTCTTTCCGTCATTTTTCTGGTTTCTCGTTCGCTAAACCGCGACCCGATCAGCGGCAAAACCTTTTGTTAAATGATGCAATTGGGGGTCCTCGGCCAGCCGCGCCAGATCCGCCGGCCTATCCACATCCCAAATGGGCGGCAGCGCGCACCACCGGGGGCCATTAGTTCTTAGTCTACCGAGAGTTGCGTTCATTACCAACGCCGTGCCCCAGGGGATATCGGTAAACATATCCGGAACGACGCCGGATACGCCCACAAGGCCATAACCACCGTCTTCCGCCGGGCCCAGCACGATATCGTGCTCCGCCGCTAAAACGCCGGCCGCCTGGCGCAAATACGCGGGCGTGATCGTTGGGCAATCGCTGCCTATGAGAATCGCGCGATCGGCGCGGGTCAGCCCGCCGGACAGCGCCGACCGCATTTTGACACCTAGGTCGCCTGTCACTTGCGCCTTGAGTTCGAGCCTGAAATGGGCGCGGCAAGCGTCGAAAAACGGGTTATGGAGATCCGGCGCGCACCACAGTTCAATCGGGCCGAGAGCCGCGCTGGACGCGGTCTCCAGCGTATGCCAAAGCAACCGCCGATGCAGTTCCGCGGCCTGCCGGGTGGACAACGGTGGGCATAAGCGTGTTTTGACGGCGCCGGCAACGGGTGCTTTGGCGAACACCAACAGCACACAGGCACCCTCAGCCATTGGCTCGATTCGGATCGTAGATTTGCGCCAGCGTGGACGGATTAGCGCCGCGCCAATAGGCGTAACGCAAGCGCCACATCAGCCAGATGGTGCGCCATGTGCCCTGCTGCTCCCAGCGGCGGCTCGATGTCTTGATCGTTGCGTTGAGACAAATGGGGGGTTCAATTCGCTTAAGACGAGTGCTCAGAGCGATGTCTTCCATCAACGGGATGACCGGAAAACCGCCGATGGATTCGAATAGTTTGCGTTCGACGAACATTCCCTGATCGCCGGTTGCGATACCGGTTAGACGCGAGCGCGTGTTCATGAACCATTCGACCACGCGAAATAAGAAGCGATCACCCGTGAGCTCAACATTGAAGCGGCCCCAGCGGCGGCCGCTGGCGTCAATGCCCGCGGCAATAGCGGCGATGCCATGCTCGGACAAACGCGAATCGGCGTGCAGAAATAGAATCACGCTGCCGCTCGCCACCGCCGCGCCGGCGTTCATTTGCCGCGCCCGTCCGCGGAGGCTTTTCACGATGTGATCGGCGAGCGGCGCGGCAAGCTGGACGGTATCATCGCTGCTGTTACCGTCAGCCACGATCACTTCGTGGCCCGCATGCCGCAACAGTTGGAGCGAAGCGAGAAAGCACGCGACTCCATCGGCTTCGTTGAGAACGGGAATCACGATGGATAGGCGCATGGTTGCTTAGTTTACTTCGCGGGCGGCGTTCCGTTCAAGCTCCAACTGTAATCCAGATACTTGATCTTATAGCCGTTCGTCGTTAACTCTTTGGTGATCTCTGGATCGGTCACGTACTTGGCGATGAATTTCTGTGGCGAACCGGCACTCTTTTCGAAATCGCCGGCGAACCAACTGAAGATTTGCGATAGGTAGGCGACTTTTTCTTTCTTGTCGAAGCGGTTGCGCGTTGGGTCGTTGATGAAACGCCGCGTACTGTCGTCGAGTTGCTCGTCAAGCCGCGCACCGGTGAATGCATCGTTGCGCATTTTCGGACACGACGACGAGGCGCACACGATAGAGAAATGAATGCGCGGTTCGTCTAGGTTGCGCAGGATCTCATGCTCGATATTATGCAAATTGGTCTCACCGCCGGCGAGCGGAAATTTGGCCGACTTGAAAAATAGATGTCTGCCGAGAAAGTTGGAAGGTGATCGGCCGTCGAGTATGCCTTTCATGGCGAGCGCGTTATAGGCGTTCATGTAGAACACCAATTTGTCTTTCTTCGCGCTCGGCGCAGGCGCTGTGGCGAGTTGCTCCAGGTAGGTCGCGAACGACTTATCGGCGGCGACGCCCGGATAATTCACCTGGCCATCCTTGACGTGGGCTTTCAGCACAGCATCGAATAGACCGTGATCCACCTCGGCGAACGCCGAACCGGCGACGAGAATCGATGCGGCCAACAGAATCTTAGGGATTGGAATGGTCAAATCTAGATACCTCGAAATCAAAGTAATAAATATAACGTCGCCAGGAACCGGAAAGCATACATGGGTCCATGGCCGTTAGCTTTCCTTACGCTTTAGC
>JAYTGZ010000217.1:0-2304 GCA_043733025.1 Pseudomonadota bacterium
TGCGGGCGATCTTGCGGCAAGACCCGGACGTCATCATGATCGGCGAGATTCGCGATTTGGAAACCGCTCAGATCGCCGTACAAGCGAGTTTGACTGGTCACTTGGTGTTGGCGACCTTGCACACCAACGACGCCGCCAGCGCTGTCACGCGCTTGCTCGACATGGGCATCGAGCCGTTCTTGCTGGCCTCGACCTTACTCGGCGTGCTGGCGCAACGTTTAGTGCGCCTCGCCTGCAAAGAATGCCGTAAGGCCCATGCACCCGAAGAAGAAGTCCGCGAGGCGTTTGACGGCGATTCGGTTCCCGAAATCATTTACACCGCCGTCGGCTGCGCCACCTGCAACTGGACCGGTTACCAAGGCCGCAGCGGCATCTACGAACTCATCACCGTCGACGACGACATCCGCCAAATGATCCACGACACCGCGGCGGAACAACACATCCGCGAACACGCTGCACAACGCGGCATGACCAGCCTACGCCGCGACGGCATGCGCTGGGTGGCGGAAGGACTAACGAGCTTCGAAGAGATAGTTCGGGTCACACGCGAGAATTAGTGCATGGATGCAAACCTGCCACAGACGATATAATTCACTCTTCACTTTTCACCCTTCACTCTTCACGTTCGCCACATGGCCGGCTACCGCTACCAAGCTCTAGATACCTCGGGCCGCCTGCACAAAGGTGTGCTCGAAACCGACAGCCAGCGCCAGGTTCGCGCGCTGTTGCGCGAGCAAGGTTTGACGGCGATCGAGGTGGAGGGTCTGACGCAGCAATCCGATTCGCCGGGGAAAACGAGCACCCGCAAACCCTCGCGGCGCCGCCTCTCGATCGCGCAACTCGCACTCCTCACGCGCCAGTTCGCCACGTTGCTCGGCGCGAGTTTGACCATCGAGCAAACCATGAATGCGTTGATCGAGCAGGCGGACAATCAGTTCATCCGCCAAGTATTGGCCGGTATTCGAGGCGAAGTTTTGGCGGGACAAACGTTGGCGCGGGCGATGATGCAGTTTCCGCGCGTGTTCCCTGAGCTATATCGCACCCTGGTCGAAGCTGGCGAAAAATCCGGCCAACTTTCTCAAGTCATGTATCGCCTCGCCGATTACACAGAGGAGCGCCAGTCGCTACAACAGAAAACCACACTCGCATTCATTTACCCCGGGGTGGTCACCTTCGTTGCGATTTCCGTGGTGATCGGACTGCTGACTTACGTCGTGCCCAAGGTCGTTCAAGTTTACGAAAACTCGAAACAAACCCTGCCGCTCTTGACCCGCACCATGATCGCGCTGTCGGACTTCGTCGTCGCCACTGGCATTTATTGGCTCATCGCCCTGACCGCCGGCGGTTGGCTATTCGCACGCGCGTTGAAACAACCGGCGATACGCATGCGTTTCGATCGTTTCTTGTTGCGATTGCCTGTCATCGGACGTCTGGTCCGTGGCGTTAATACGGCTAGGCTCGGTTCGACGTTGGCGATTCTCGTGTCGAGCCGGGTGCCTTTATTAACCGCGCTGCAAGCGGGCGTAGGAGTCGTGAGCAATTTGCCGATGAAACAGGCGCTGATCGAGACGGAGAAATTAGTGAGAGAAGGCGGTAGTTTTTCGCGCTCCCTGGCGAGCACGAAAATGTTTCCGCCGGTGATGGTGCATCTCATCGCCAGCGGCGAGCAAAGCGGCAAGCTTGATCAAATGTTGGAACGCGTCGCCGTCAGTCAAGCGCAAGAAATCGAAAGCCGCGTAACGACACTCACCAGCTTGCTGGAACCCGTGTTGATTTTGTTCATGGGCGTGATGGTGCTGTTGATCGTGGTGGCGATCTTGCTGCCGATATTCGAGCTGAATACGTTAATCAAATAATGAACGCCACCGTGACCCTAGCTGGGCGGCAATGGTCCGAGGCTAGTGGCTAGCCTAGGGCTACCCCGTCCAGCCATGCATCGCCACAAGGCAAACTCCATGCGGCTTCTGGCATGGCCTCTGAAACTTCAAAGTAAAGTTACGCCATGAATTCATTGCGCGGATTGATCGTTACCTTGTTACTGGTACTCACCGGCATTACCGGCTGCGTGTGCGCTGAAACAAAATCCGGTAGCGACGTTGCCCAGATTATCGTGAAATTCAAAGACGCCAACACCGAACCGGCTAGCGCGAGTCTGCTGAAAAGCCTGGGCCAGACGACCAAGCTCAAGGTCAGGCATGTTCGCCCCATGTCCGGCGGCGCGCAAATCTATGTGTTATCCGGCTCCGGCGACGAAGCCCAACTCACGCAGGTAATCAAACAGATTTCAGCGCGGCCCGACGTCGA
>JAYTGZ010000218.1:0-10864 GCA_043733025.1 Pseudomonadota bacterium
CCCGCTTTCGCGGGAATCCATGTTGACTTGCAAATGCCAAATGGATTCCCGCTTTCGCGGGAACGACAGATTCCTAGGAATTAGCTCAACGGAAACGTAGTTTAGATGGAGACAACGTGAAGAAATTTATGCTGGCATGCTCACTCGTAGCTATGTCGATATCATTATCGGGATGCCTTGGTTTCATTGTCGGCAACGTCATAGACTCCGGCATCGAAGTTGCCAAAGTCCCATTCAAAGTGACCAAAGCGGTGGTGAACGTCATCACCGATGACGATGACGACAAGAAGGATAAGAAAAAATAACAACACGTGTAGGGTGGGCAACTCGTTGCCCACGCAACCCACGCCAGCAACCGCACCAAGCTTGCCTCCCAGCAAGGCATGCGCTGCAAGATAATATCCATGCGCCTTCTGGCGCGATCGGTTATTTAATGTTTAAGAATAGTTATGTCGAACCCTGACCTCTGTTTTTTGTCCGCAACACAATTGGCGCAACGTATCGCATCGGGCGATCTTTCGGCGCTTGAAGTGACGAATGCTCATCTCGCACAGATAGAACGTTGTAATCCTCAAGTAAATGCGATTGTGACGTTGGTCGCGGACCAAGCACGTGCCGCAGCCAAAGCGGCTGACGAAAAACAAGCCCGAGGTGCAACCCTAGGCGTGTTGCACGGCCTACCGATGGTGCACAAAGACATAACAGAAACGAAGGGTATACGGACAACCTTTGGCTCGCCGATTTTCAAAGACTTCGTTCCCGACCGCACGGCGTTGATTGTCGAGCGCATGCAGCAGGCGGGCGGCATCACCCTCGGCAAAAGCAACACGCCAGAATTTGGCGCCGGTTCGCAGACCTACAACGAAGTGTTCGGCGAAACGCTGAATCCCTACGGCTTGCCCGAGCGGCGCTTGACCTGCGGCGGATCAAGCGGCGGCGCGGCGGTGGCGTTGGCCTGTGGCATGACGCCGATCGCCGACGGGACGGATCTCGGCGGCTCGTTGCGCAATCCGGCGAGCTTTTGCAATGTCGTCGGCTTTCGCCCTTCGCCGGGCCGCGTGCCGAATTGGCCCGCGCTGGCGGCCTGGTTTCCCTTCACCGTCGCCGGGCCGATGGCGCGCTGCGTCGAAGATATCGCGCTGATGATGGCGGCGATCGCCGGGCCCGATGCACGCTCGCCTATCAGTTTGCCGGAACCCGGCGCGGATTTTTTGCGACCGTTGCAGCGGGACTTTAAGAACACCCGGATCGCCTGGTCAGCGGATCTGAATAACTCATTTCACATCGATCCGAGCGTCGTGCGCGTGCTTGAAAAACAGTTGCCGGCATTTTCCGCGCTCGGTTGTGAGGTCGCGGAAGCCGCGCCGGATCTAACGGGCGCCGATGACATCTTCCGCGTCTGGCGCGCCTGGGCAATGCATATGACGTTTGGCGAGCTATACAAAACCCAGCGCGAGCGCATGAAAGATACGGTCCGATGGAATATCGAGGAAGGCGCGAAACTCACCGGCGCCGATATCGCCCGCGCGGAACAATTGCGTACCGAACTTTATCATCGGGTACGCAAATTTTTTGACGAGTATGACTATCTTTTGCTGCCCGTAGTGCAGGTACCGCCCTTCGATGTGAAGGAGCGCTGGGTGACGTCGATCAACGGAATCGAGCTACCGACCTATCTCGATTGGATGAAGTCCTGCTATTTTATTTCCGCCGCCACCCTACCCTGCCTGTCTATTCCAGCCGGATTCACCGACGATGGTTTACCGATTGGGCTGCAAATAGTGGGCAAACACAATGCGGACTTTAGCGTGTTGCAACTGGCCTATGGATTTGAGCAGGCGACGAGGTTTGGGTTGCGCCGGCCTGCGATTTGCACCTGACACCAACGTCGACCGTTCGTGTCATTCCCGCGAAGGCGGGCATCCATTTTGCGGCCGAATGGATCCCCGCCTTCGCGGGGATGACACGTAGGGTTATTTGACGTTAACTCTTTGTCGACGCGCCTCGTACAAACATATTCCCGTCGCAACAGAAACATTCAAGCTCTCCACGCTACCAAACATCGGAATGCGCACCGTGCGGTCGCAAAGATCACGCGTCAAGCGCCGTAAGCCCTTTCCTTCCGCGCCCAGGACCAAGCCCATCGGCCCGCTGAGATCGGCTTGATGTAATTCCTGATCGCCTGACTCATCCGCGCCGATGAACCAGATATTGCGGTCTTTCAAATCCCGCAAGCTGCGCGCGAGATTCGTGACCATGATGTAGGGCACCGCTTCCGCCGCACCCGAGGCGACCTTGCTGACGACTGGCGTGATACCGACGCTGTTGTCCTTCGGCGCGATGACGGCGTGGACTCCCATGGCGTCGGCGACACGCAAACAGGCGCCGAGGTTGTGCGGGTCTTGTACGCCATCGAGCACCAGCAGGAACGCGGGTTCCGTAACTTGGTCGAGAATTTCATCGAGATCGCGACTGAGGGGCGTGTCGAGTATTTTTGCGACGACGCCCTGGTGGCGCGCGCCACCGGTGAGACCATCGAGCCGCTCGCCATCTACGCTCATGACGCGAACGTGGCGCTGCTCGGCGAATTCCAGCAACTCGCGGCTGCGCGGATCGTCGCGGGAAGCATCGACGTATATCTCTTCGAACTGGGTCTTGTCCCGCCGCAGCGCGCTGCGCACGGCGTGGATACCATAGATGACGCGGAGTTTGGCCATGGCTATTTTTTCTTGCCGCGTCGTGATGATGGTTGCGGCAAAGCGTGTGGCTTCGCGGCAGCAGACGGCGCGTCCGCCAAGACAAAATCGATCTTGCTCGTTTCTAAATCTACACGCACAAGGCGCACGCGAATGCGATCGCTCAGGCGATAGCGCTTGCCCGTACGCTCGCCCAGCAGTTGATGCTTGGCTTGATCGAAGTGAAAATAATCGCTGCCCAGTTCGCTGATGTGGACCAAGCCTTCGACATACAGATCCGTCAGCGCGACGAATAGACCGAAGCCCGTGACCGCGCTCACCGTGCCGACGAATTCCTCGCCGACTCGATCGCGCATGTAATAGCACTTGAGCCAGGACAGCACATCGCGCGAGGCGTCGTCAGCGCGGCGTTCCGTCTGCGAACAATGTACGCCGAGTTCTTTCCAATTGCTAGGCTGGTAGCGTTCGCCCTTTAGCACCGCTTTGATGGAACGGTGTATGACTAAATCGGGATAGCGCCGGATCGGCGAGGTGAAGTGGGCGTAGGCCTCGTACGCCAAACCGAAATGGCCGAGGTTATCCGGGCTGTAGACCGCTTGCATCAATGATCGCAGCATGACGGTTTGAATGAGCTGAAAATCGGGCCGCGCTTTGACGCTGGCGAGCAGCTTGGCGTAATCACTGGCCTTAGGCTCGTCACCGCCGGTCAAACCGAAACCGAATTCGCGCAGAAATTCGCGCAGACTTTCGAGCTTTTCCGGATTGGGCCCGGCATGAACGCGGTACAGCGCCGGGTGTTCGTTAGTCGCGAGAAAATCCGCTGCACAGACGTTAGCGGACAGCATACATTCTTCGATCAGGCGATGGGCGTCGTTGCGAATGACCGGCACGATGTTGCTGATCTTGCCGGCGTCGTCGAATAAGAGTTGCGTTTCCGTGGTTTCGAAATCGATGGCGCCGCGTTTCTCACGGTTCTTCAGCAACAACTTGAACAAGACATAAAGCCTCTGGATGGGATCGAGCAGCGGGGCATATTTTTTTGCTGCTTCGCCGTTCGGCTCCTGCAACATCGCCGCGACTTCGGTGTACGTGAAGCGCGCGTGGGAATGCATGACGGCGGGATAGAACTGGTACTCTTTGACCTCGCCGTTCGGCCCGACGATCATGTCGCAGGCCACGCATAAACGATCCACTTCGGGGTTGAGCGAACACAGGCCGTTCGACAAGGCTTCCGGCAACATGGGAATGACGCGGCGCGGAAAATACACCGACGTGCCACGGCTGCGCGCTTCGCGGTCCAATGGTTCGCCGTCTTGGACATAGTAACTGACATCGGCGATGGCGACGATGAGGCGAAAGCCTTTACCTTGTTTTTCGCAGTAGACTGCGTCATCGAAGTCCTTCGCGGTTTCGCCATCGATGGTCACCAGCGGTAAATCGCGTAGATCAACGCGATCGGCCGTCAGATCCTTTTTCAGCACCTTCTTCGGCAACTTTTTCGCGACCGCTTCGACATCCTCGGGCCACAAGAATGGCAACTGATGTTTGCGCAGCGCAATTTCGATTTCCATGCCGGAATCGGCGAAGTTGCCGACCACCTCGACGATGCGGCCGACGGCTTCCGTGTGCAGACTGGGATGATTGATGAGTTCGACCATCACTACTTGGCCGGGCTTGGCGCCGCCCTCGGAGCCGGGCGCGATGAGAATGTCCTGGCTGATACGCTTGTCTTCCGCGACGACGAAATTGACGCCGTGTTCGTCGAACAGGCGCCCAATCATGCGCTGGTTCACATGCTGCAAAACTTCAACCACGGCGCCTTCGGGCCGGCCGCGCCGGTCCAAGCCGATGGTGCGCACCATCACCTTGTCGCCATGCAGCACCTTGCGCATTTCCTTGGCGTCGAGGAACAAATCGTCACCGCCGCTTTCGCGAATCACGAAGCCGTAGCCGTCGGGATGGCCTTGCACGGTGCCTTTGATGAGATCGAGCTTGTCGGGGATGCAAATCGCTTGCTTGCGATTGCGCATGATCTGGCCGTCGCGCTCCATGGCTTGCAGGCGGCGATTGAACATTTCTTCCTCGCCGGGGTGAATCTCGAGCAACTCGCCGAGTTGCTCTCGCGCCAGCGGCACCCCCTCCTTCACCAGCACGTCGAGTATGAACTCGCGGCTCGGCAATGGGTTTTCATAACGGGCCCGCTCACGCGCTAGGTGGGGGTCTTGATCACGAAGATTTGCTTTCTTCTTTGACAATGGATAGGAATCCTATAAAATTCGGTTTTGCCTGATTGCCCAGATGGCGGAATTGGTAGACGCGCTAGGTTCAGGTCCTAGTGGTGGTAACACTGTGGGGGTTCGAGTCCCTTTCTGGGCACCATTCGAAGCGCGATTTGCGTCGCGATACGTCGTTGCGAAGATTATTTTCTTCGCTTACATACCGCCGCGTATGCGGCGCGAAGAAAATAATCTTCACGCCTAGTCTCGCTCGCAACTCGCGCTTCTCCCTGCTGCGAGCGCTGAGTGGTTTCTACTAATGGGGCCTACTTTATGCAAACGGATGCCGTAACACAATGGTCTCGTCGCGATCCGGCCCGGTGGAAATCAAATCGATCGGCACCGCGCAGGTCTCTTCAATCCGCTTTAGATATCGCCGCGCATTTTCCGGCAATTTCTCCAGTACGTTTACGCCGAAGGTGCTTTCTTTCCAGCCCGGCAGGTCTTCGTAGATCGGCTCCGCCAGGGCCAGTGCTTCCGCGCCCACGGGGAGAATATCGCTCACCGTCCCGGCGATCTTGTAGCCGGTGCACAATCGTAGCGACTCGACACCATCGAGCACGTCCAGCTTGGTGACGCATAGGCCCGACACACCGTTGATCTGGATCGAGCGCTTGAGCGCGGCGGCGTCGAACCAGCCGACGCGGCGTGCACGTCCGGTGGTTGCGCCGAATTCGTTTCCCCTGGCCGCAATGTGCTTGCCGACCGCGTCGATCAGTTCCGTTGGGAAAGGTCCGGAGCCGACGCGGGTGGTGTAGGCCTTGGTGATGCCCAACACGTAGTGCAACATGTTCGGCCCGACTCCGCTGCCTGCCGCCGCGGCGCCGGCCACGCAGTTACTCGATGTCCCGAACGGATAGGTGCCGTGGTCGATGTCCAGCAATGAGCCTTGCGCGCCTTCGAACAACAGATTCTTGCCGGCTTTGTTCGCTTCGTAGAGCAAGCGCGGCACGTCGGCGATCAAGGGCTTGATGCGCTCCGCCAGCGCTAACGTTTCATCCAGCGTTTGCTGAAAATCGACGCCATCAACTTGGAAATAATTCTTCAGAACGAAGTTATGATAATCCAACACTTCGCCCAGTTTGGCCGCGAAGCGTTCGCGGTAAAACAGATCCTGCAAGCGGATGCCACGGCGCGCGACTTTATCTTCGTAGGCAGGCCCAATGCCGCGTCCAGTGGTGCCGATCTTTGCCTCGCCTTTCGCGGCTTCCCGCGCCACGTCCAAGGCACTGTGATAGGGAAGGATCAATGGGCAGGCTTCGGAAATCTTCAAGCGACCGGCGACATCCACACCGCTTGCTTTCAGCATGTCGATTTCTTCCAGCAAGGCCTTCGGGGAAACCACCACGCCGTTGCCGATGAAACAATCCACATCCTCCCGCAGAATGCCCGAGGGGATGAGATGCAACACCGTCTTCTTGCCGCCGATCACCAGCGTGTGACCGGCGTTATGGCCACCCTGAAACCGCACCACGCCGCGGGCATGGTCGGTCAGGCAATCGACCAGTTTGCCTTTGCCTTCATCACCCCACTGGGTTCCGATCACGACTACATTTTTTGCCATGGATTCTGAGAACTAGTTAGGTTTTATTTGCCACGCGCCCGCTTCAAACACGAGACGCCGGTCGCAACCGAGTTCGGCGGCATCGGACACGCTGCCGGGTAGATCGACTACGACACGCTCGTCCGCGTTGCGCAACGCCGCAACGCGTTCCGCCAGTACGGCGTCGTCCGCACTGTACGGCGACAAGATTCCTACCCGCCCCGGGATATCGCCGTTGCTCAATACTTCCCTGAGGTCGATGCTAAAACCCGTCGCGGATCGGGCGCGTCCAAACGCCTTCCCAACCTCGTCGTAGCGCCCACCCTTCGCCACGGCGTCGCGATAGCCCTCGGCGTAGGCGGCGAAGACAATACCGCTGTGATAGTGATAGCCACGCAACTCGGCGAGATCGTAGGAGACGCGAATGCCCCGCTGCTTGAGCATTTCACCCAAGCGCCGCAAATCGCTCAATGCGCCCGCGATTTCGGCATGGGCGGGCAAGCGCGACGTCGCGTGATCAAGCACGCTCGGCCCGCCATTCAGTTCCGGCAGCGCACACAAGGCTTTTGCCAGTGACGGCTCCAGATCGGACGTCAGCTCCGCCAGCAAACGTGTGTCCTTGCTCTGCAATGCTTGGAATAAGTCGGTTTCCCGGGCCACCGATTGCGCCGTTTGAGACACCAAGGCGCGAAAAATCGCGACGTGTCCCAGATCGATAAAAACATTTCCGGCGCCCGCCAGCGCCAACGCGTTCACCATCAACGTCTGAATCTCGAAATCGCTCTCGAGCCCGGCGTGACCGAATAACTCCGCGCCGATTTGCAGCGGTTCACGGGTTCCCAGCATGCTATCGGGCCGGGTTTGCAATACGCTGCCGGAATAGCACAGCCGGTTGACGCCTTGATAGTTCATTAAATGGGCGTCGATGCGCGCCGCTTGCGGCGTGATATCCGCCCGTAGCCCCATGTGACGGCCGCTGAGTTGATCGACCAATTTGAATGTCTTCAGATCCAAATCGTGGCCCGTTCCGGTAAGCAGCGATTCCAAATACTCGAGCAGTGGCGGCTGCACCAACTCGTAGCCGTGGCGCCAAAACAGATCCAGAATGGCACGCCGAACGCTTTCGAGCCGCCAGGACAATGGCGGCAGAACATCTTCGATATATTCCGGGAGCAACCAGTTATGATTCACGCAATCAACTACCCGAAGACCTAAACAGGAGCAGGCATGCGAGCCCAGACAGAATGGAGATGAGACCGATAAAACGAATTTGACCATCGTTCATATCGGTTAATTTTTTGAAGGTGTCGCGCCACACACTGGGCACGGCAAAAGGCAACAGGCCCTCTATCACCAACATTAGCGCGAAGGCCGTAAACCAGGAATCGGACATCCCTCGCCTATTTTGCTTGGCCGGGACTCTTCAGATATTTGAAGAACTCCGAATTGGGGTCCAACAACAACACGTCGTTCTTGTTTTTGAACCCGCTTCGATAAACGTCAAGGCTACGGTAAAAACCGTAAAAATTCGCATCTTGATTGAACGCTTCCGCATAAATCGATGCGGCCTTGGCATCGCCCTCGCCTTTGGCTTTCTGCGCGTCGCGATAGGCGCCGGCGATGGTGACCTCGCGCTTACGTTCCGCATCGGCGCGAAGTTTCTCCGATTCGGCGAAGCCTTCGGAACGGCGTTCGTTCGCCACGCGTTTGCGTTCCGCCTCCATGCGGCGGTAAACTGATTCGCTGACTTCAGGTTGGTAATCGACACGTTTTACGCGCACGTCCAATACTTGTACACCGATGCTCCGCGCGTCCGCATCGGCCCGAGCCCGCATCGTCTCCATAATCTGGTTGCGTTCGCCGGATACCACTTGGTGCACCGTACGATTACCGAACTCCGCGCGCAAGTCATTATTAATCGTTTGGGCAAGGCGAATCTGGGCCCGGCGCTCGTCGCCGCCAACGCTGATGTAATACTGCTTCACGTCGGCGATGCGCCATTTGACGAACAGATCGACCAACACATTGATCTTCTCGATGGTGATAAACCGCTCGGGCTCCTTCGCATCGAGGGTCTGCACCCGGCCATCGAAATATCGGACATTTTGAATCGGCGAAGGTAACTTCAAGTACCAACCGGGTTCCTTGATCACGCGAACGATTTCACCGAGTTGGAACACGATCGCTTGTTGGCGCTGATCCACGGTGTAAAAACATAGACTCCCGATAACCAATAGGACGATCAGGGCAGCGATGACGGTTCGAAAATTATTCATAACGGGTTCGGGTTGATCGTTAATTCGAGGCTAGCGGCCTTCGCGCGAGCGGAACAGATCTCGCGACCGCTGGGTCTGGTCGGGCAAGGGCGCGGCATCGGGCGCCGCTGGTCTGTGCGCGGACTCGGCAGCAGCACCGGAATCACCCGACTGCATTAACTTGTCCAACGGCAAGTACAGCAAATTGCCGCCGCCTTTTTGATCGACAAGGACCTTGCTGGTATTGGTCAACACCTGTTGCATCATGTCCAGGTAAAGGCGTTCACGCGTTACCGCCGGGGCCTTTTGATACTCGAACAGAATTTGCTTGAAGCGGCTGGCATCGCCTTCGGCGGCGGCAATGACTCGCTGCTGATAACCATTCGCCTCTGCCCTCAAGCGCGCCGCGGTACCTTCGGCTTTGGGCAAGATGTCGTTGGCATAGGCTTGACCTTCGTTAATCTGCCGTTGCTTATCCTGGTTGGCCTTGTTGGCATCATCGAAGGCTTGCTGTACCTGCTCCGGCGGCTGGGCGTTCTGCATATTGACGCGGCTGATCTTGATACCGGACTTATAGCGATCCAAGATGGTTTGCATTAGCACCGCCGATTGCTCGGCAATTTCAGTTCGGCCCTCGTTGAGGACGTAATCCATTTTGTGTTTACCGACAACTTGCCGTGTGGCGGTCTCGGCGGCCTGGCGAACTAAGTCTTCGGCGTTCGCTTCGTAGGAGCGATTTTCGAATAGGAATGCCTTGGGATCGACCAGCAAATATTGCACGGCGAATTGAATATCGATGATGTTCAAGTCGTCGGTCAACATGAGCGATTCTTCGATGACCTTGGACGATTTCGCATTGCCGCGAAAACCAATCTCCGCGGTGTGCAACGCCGAAACATTGACGACTTCTCTGCTTTCGATAGGCCAAGGCAAATGCCAGCGCGGCCCGGGGTCCGTCGTCTCTTGATATTTGCCGAATCGCAACACGATGCCCTTGCTGCTGGCGTCGACAATATAAAACCCGCTCGCCAACCATATCGCTAGGAGTATGCCAACTATCAGCCATCCGCCGCCAGGCAATTTGCGAGCGGGCGTGCCGCCGCCGCTGCCATTGTTACTAGAACGACGGCCCAGCAACTCGGACAGTTTCTTATTGAAACGGCGAAACAACTCGTCAAGATCGGGCGGACCGTCGTTGTTTTTCTTTCCCCACTGGGGATCATTTAAGGCCATGGCTTTAGTGAGATGGGATTAACTGGAGAAATAGTTCAATTGGACACTTAACCTGCACCGATCAAAGCCGCATCGGCTCGCACCGGCTCGGCCGAGCCTTCGAAAACGCCCTGCGCATGTTGGGCAAATTCCTGCACAGCCGATCGCAATGTTTCCAAGCCGTCACCAGTTAAGGCGCTTATTCTTACAACGCGGATATTACCATATTCGTCACGCTCCAGGCCGGGCTCCATGGGTGGAGCGAGATCGATCTTGTTCCATACGAAAAGCTGGGGAATATCTTGCGCGCCTATCTCTGCCAAGACCAAGTTGACGTCGTCAATCTGCTCGTCGCGGCGCGGATTCGCGGCGTCCACCACATGCAGCAATAGGTCGGCGTGTACGGTTTCCTCCAAGGTCGCGCGGAATGCCGCTACCAGAGTGTGAGGCAGATCCCGGATGAATCCCACCGTATCGGAAACGACAGCGTGCAGATCGCCCCCCAGATAAATCTTGCGCGTGGTGGTATCCAAGGTCGCGAAAAGCTGATTCGCAACGTAGCTGTTGCCCCGCACCAAGCGGTTGAACAAGGTCGATTTTCCGGCGTTGGTGTAGCCGACGATAGAAACGTTGAAGACGCGATTGCGCTGCCGGGCACTGCGCTGCAGCCCGCGCTGGCCCTTCAAGCGTTTGAGTTTGTCCTTGAGCTTCTTGATGCGGTCGCTGAGCAAACGACGGTCGGTTTCCAACTGGGTCTCACCGGGACCGCCGCGCACACCGATACCACCGCGCTGCCGCTCCAAATGGGTCCAGCCGCGAATCAAACGCGTCGACTGACGTTCGAGTTGCGCGAGTTCCACTTGCATCTTGCCCTCGAAACTC
>JAYTGZ010000219.1:0-11871 GCA_043733025.1 Pseudomonadota bacterium
TTGAATTTCTTATACAAAACCGGAATAAGCGCAAACACGCCGAGCAGCACAAAGGCGCCGATGATGGACGGCGTCAACAGATCTTTAGTGGAGGAAATGCGTCCCAGGGACTGACCGAGATTGGCGAACACAAAGGTGCCCGGCAAGATGCCGATCGCTGTCGCGATCACATAAGTCTTGAGCGGGACATTGGTGAAGGCGGGCGCGAGATTCACTAGCCAAAACGGAAATAACGGCACGAGGCGCAGGAACAGCAAATAATTGAACGCGTCTTCGGTAAAGCCTTCGTTGATCTTTTGCGCCAGCCCACCCATTTTCTTGCGCGCCATGTCGGCGAACAGATAGCGGGCCGCGAGGAACACCAAGGTCGCGCCCAGGGTCGCCGCGAGGACAATCAACAGCGTGCCGGCCCAGCGGCCGAATACCAAGCCGACGGCGAGAGACAAGATCAGCCCACCGGGCAAAC
Source organism: Pseudomonadota bacterium (assembly GCA_043733025.1). GTDB lineage: Bacteria > Pseudomonadota > Gammaproteobacteria > Burkholderiales > JALYOK01 > JALYOK01. Next base: position 467 of record JAYTGZ010000219.1, read on the forward strand.
TGAGCGCGGTCGAGAGGGTATAGATGAGGAAACCGATCACGAAGGCGGACACGTAGCGCTGGCCGGCGTATTGAATGAGCGCGTCGCGGTTAGCCTTCAGTGTTTCCAGATTAAGATATTTTTGACCGCCGAGAGCGAAGAAGATGATGATGCCGCCGACGAACAGCGCGAGGACCAACAGCTTGATCAGGATGGCGGAGTTTTTCATTGCCTAATATTCGATCGTTCTATTTAGGGTTACGTGACCGAATGATAAAAGACGTGTCGTCCCCGCGAAAGCGGGGATCCATTCGGCTCAACGAAAGCCACTGGATTCCCGCTGAAGTCTGCCCTCGAATGTTGTAGCCGGGGGCGGGAATGACACGGCGCTACGGAGTATTCCAATAATCTACGATTTGGGCTTCGTGCCACAACGCACGTAAATACTGGCTCGTAGCCATGCCTGCCTAGAGAGCCGCTCTGGTACGGGGTGGGGGGCTGGCCTACGGGGTGGCCTAGGGCCAGGGCCACCTCGGGCCATTGCCGCTCCAGGCTATGCTCCACGCAAACCCGCGATACGCATGATCCATTTCTTCGCCGTCGGCGTCAGCGACTCCTTGCGGCGTTGATCCGCCACGCGGCGATTGATTTGTGCCAAGGTCGGATAGATATGAATAATGCCGGAGAGATCGTTGGTGGTCATGCGCTTGGCGATAGCCAGCACGTATTCGTGGATTAGCTCGCCGCCGTGGGGGCCGGCGATGGCGGCGCCTAGGATCACGCCTTTCGGATCGGTAATGATCTTGGCGAAACCTTCCGTCTCGCCGTCGGTGCGGGCGCGATCCATTTCCGCGAAGGGAAACTTATAAACGCGATGGGCAATATTCTGTTGTTTCGCTTCCGCTTCGGACACGCCGACCCGCGCTAACTCGGGCTCGGTAAATGTACACCACGGGATCACGCGGGTTTCCACTTTCGCAAACTTGATCGGCAAGGGATTCAAAATATTGCGCAGCACCACGCCGGCGTGATGTTCCGCCATGTGGGTGAACTGGAACGAGCCGGCGACGTCGCCGCAGACGTAGATGTTCTTGTTGGTCGTGCGTAGCGTCGCATCGGACACAATGCAGCCCTGGTCGATTTGCACACCGGCGGGTTCCAATCCCAGCCCTTCGATATTCACCTTGCGCCCCGCGGCGACGAGCAGATGGGATGCATCGAGTTTGATTTCGCGGCCACTTTTATGCTTGACCCAAAGTGAAATTGCGCCGGCATTGCCTGCCGCTTTGGTTGGCGTGACGCCCAAATGAAACTCGATGCCATCCGTTTCCATTTGCTTGCGGATGACGGCGGCGAGGTCGGCATCTTCCAGCGGCAACAACGCTGGACTCAAATCCACTACCGCCACTTTGCTGCCGAGCCGCACGAAGGCTTGCGCCATTTCGCAACCGATAGGGCCGGCGCCGATCACGATCAAGCTCGGCACCGGCCCATTTAACTTGAATAGCGTTTCGTTAGTGAGAAACGGCGCCTCGCTCAATCCGGGGATGGGTGGCACGCCGGGGCGAGAGCCGGTGGCGATGACGAAGTTACGTGCCGTGAGTTTGCGACTACCGACGCTGAATGTACCGCGATCGGTGAATTGGCCGGCGCCGAACAACACGTCCACGCCCAGGCTGCGAAAGCGCTCAGGGCTGTCGTTCGGCTCGATTGACGCGATCACACCCGCGACCCGCTGCATGACTTTGGGAATATCGATCCGCGGAACAACGGGAGCAATTGCGTAGTGGTCCGCGTGGCGCATCTGATGGGCGATTTTTGCCGAACGAAGCAAGGTCTTGCTCGGCACGCAGCCGTAATGCAAACAATCGCCGCCCATGCCGCCTTCGTGCTTTTCCACCAGCGCCACTTTCGCGCCGAGGGCCGAGCCGCCCGCCGCAACTACCAAGCCCGCCGCACCGCCGCCGATGACGCAGATATCGAATTCCGGTGATGCCATGGTTCACTCCATTACGTTACCTCCCGTAGTCGTCAATACCACGCAAGGCTTACACACCGTACCGACTAGGTTAGGATTTGCCGCTCAGATATTTGCTCTGAGGAAAGTTCTTTTGCAGCACTTTGTTCGCATCGGCGGCGAGGTCTTTGAGTCCCATCGCCTGGTAGGATTTCACCATGATGCTTAGCGCTTCTTCCAGCGCCGGTGCTTGCGGATAAGTGTTGAGCGCTTCTTGCGCGCGGTTGGTGGCGGCCAAATAGGCGCCGCGGCGATAGTAATAGTCCGCCACCTTCACCTCGTGAGTGGCGAGGGCGTTGACCAGATAGTTCATGCGCTTGATCGCGTCGGGGGCGTAGCGGCTTTGTGGATATTTAGTGACGAGTTCGCGGAAGGTATCGAACGATTCTCGAGCGGCCTTGGGGTCGCGCTCGGCGAGATCGTCGGTGGAAAAGTATCCGAACGGACCGAGATCGTCGCGGAAGTTACACAGGCCTTTCAGGTAATAAGCGTAATCGACGTTGAGATGATTCGGATGCAGCTTGATGAAGCGATCCGCCGCGGCGAGCGCTTGCGGAACTTCGCCTTCCTTATAGTAAGCGTAGGCTTCGTCGAGCTGAGCTTGCTGGGCGTAACGGCCGTACGGGTAGCGCGCCTGCAGCGTCTCCAGCAACTTGATACCTTTCTCGTTGTTGCCGCTGTTGATTTCGTCCTTTGCTGCCTTGTAGATACGTTGCGGCGACCAGTCCTTGGTCTGGTCCGGCTTTTCTTGATTCAGTCCGCAACCCGCCAGCAACGCGGCGTTCAGCAACCAGACAAGAAACGATATACTCAAGCGCATGTCAATATCCATCAAAAGTAGTGACGCAGAAAGTGTGACGAATTATACCCCATCACCCTCCGGAAACGATGTCTTGAGTTTCGTGATCCCAGCGGAATACGCGGGTCTGCGCCTTGATCAAGTGTTGGCGTTATTGGCGCCGCAACACTCGCGCAGCCGGCTGCAAAGCTGGATCAAGGCCGGATTTGTCCAGATGGATCATGCCGCCGCGAGCGCCAAACTCAAGGTATTCGGCGGCGAGCAAGTGAGGGTGCGTCCGCAAGCGAGTGCGGAAGAATTGGCGTTTCGCGCGGAAGACATCGATCTCAATATCGTGTTCGAAGATGAGGCGTTACTGGTCATCAACAAGCCGGCCGGCCTAGTGGTGCATCCCGGCAGCGGCAATTGGGAAGGTACGATGCTCAATGCGCTGCTGCATCACGCGCCGCTGTTGAAAAATTTACCCCGCGCCGGCATTGTGCATCGGCTCGATAAAGATACCAGCGGCTTGCTGGTGGTGGCAAAAACATTGGAAGCTCAAACGAACTTAGTGCGCCAACTCCAGGGCCGCAGCGTCAAGCGCGAGTATCTCGCCGTTGTCGAGGGCGTAGTCGCGGCGGAAGGCCGCGTCGATGCGCCGATCGGGCGCGATCGGCGCGAGCGCACCAAGATGGCGATCGTGCCCAACGGTAAACCCTCCGTCACCCACTATCGTCCGGTCGAATCTTTCGCGCAGCACACTTTGGTGTCCTGTCGATTGGAGACGGGGCGCACGCATCAGATTCGCGTGCATCTGCGCTCGATCGATCACGCCTTGGCGGGTGATCCGGTGTATCGCGGCAAGCCGCGCACCTTGCATCCAGATCTTGCCAAGGAAATAAAGGCCTTCGGCCGGCAGGCTTTGCATGCGACGCGCTTGGGGCTGGTGCATCCGGTTTCCGGCGCGGCGATGGAATGGCATGCACCGTTGCCACTCGATATGGCCAAGTTACTCGATGCGCTGCGGCGGGAGGCGACTTGACCAGCCGCTGGATCGTACCCGATTGGCCCGCGCCCGCGAATGTAAAGGCGCTCATTACCACGCGCCACGGCGGCGTCAGCCAAGGGCCTTACGCCGGTCTGAATCTCGGCGATCACGTTGGCGATTTGCTCGCGCATGTTGTCGAGAATCGCGCCTTGCTGCAACGACATGTGCCGGTCACGCCCAGATGGTTGACGCAAGTTCATGGCGTCCGGGTGGTCGATGCAAGCAGGGTTGCCGACGGTATCGAGGCCGACGCGGCGCATACACGATCCACGGATATCGCCTGCGCTGTGCTGACAGCCGATTGCTTGCCGCTATTGGTGTGCGATCGCGCTGGCGCCCAGGTCGCGGCCATACACGCCGGCTGGCGTGGATTGAATCTGGGTGTGATCGAAAAAACAATCGACGCAATGGGTGAGGAGCCCTCGGCGTTGCTGGTTTACCTTGGCCCCGCAATCGGCCCACGACGTTACGAAGTGGGCGACGAGGTTCGCGATGCCTTCATCGCCCTCGACCCTGGTATCGCGTCGGCTTTCGTCGCAAAAGAAAATGGAAAGTGGTTGGCGAATCTATACGAACTGGCGCGGCAACGTTTGCACAAGCTCGGGATCGAGCAAATATTCGGTGGAGATTACTGCACGGTGGAAGACGCCGCACGATTTTATTCCTATCGGCGCGACGGCGCGACCGGTCGTATGGCTTCGCTGATTTGGCTGGAGGCGAGCCAGCCCCAAGCGAACGCCGCATCCAGTTCCAACACGTGCCGATGATCGATGGCTATTAGCCTTTAGCCTGTCATTCCCGCGCAGGCGGGAATGAATTTGGCATTGAAAGGCTCATGATGCATTCCCGCCTGCGCGGCAATGACAAATAGTGTATGAAGGATTGCTTAGATATCATCGGTTGAGTTCAACTAACGCATCGGCCGCAAACGCAGTCTGCGTTTCGTTCCGGTTGTTTGCCAATACCATCACCGGATTGAGATCGATCGAAGCGACGCGATCCTTGGTCGCCATTAAAATTTCGCCGATACGAACGGCCATGTCTGCGAAGACTCGCATGTCCAATGGCGGTTCGCCTCGGGCGCCACGCAGGATAGGCGCGATGCGCAGGCCATCAAGGGCACTCATCACTTGATCCGCGGTGAATGGCGGCAACAGCAACGCAAAATCTTGCAGCGCTTCGACGTATTTCCCGCCGTCACCGGCCACTACTACCGGCCCGAATTGCGGATCGATGCGGCCGCCAATCATGAGTTCCCGTTGCGGCTTGATCATTTTTGCTACGATCACGCCTTCGTTTGTAGCGCTGAGTTCGATCAGTTTACTTTTAATGGCGGAGAAACATTCCAATGCGCGCGTTTCACTTGTCACGTTCAAAAAAACCAAGCCATGTTCGGATTTGTGTGGCACATCGGGCGAAGAGGCCTTGATCGCAACCGGTGTTCCAAGCACCATCAAGGCATTGCGAATTTCGGCTTCATTCTTGCAAACACGAAACGGCGCCGCGGTAATTCCATTCTCTGCAAGCCACGACAGACTTGCCGCTTCGCTAAGGTATCGCCGTGCGGCAATAGGGACGGGCGTCACCGGCAATACTGCCCGGAGCGGCAAGCTGGGCACGGTTCGGCGGCCGGTGTGGTTTGCCAGATGGGCCAATGATTCCATCGCGACCTGTTCATCAAGGAAGCTCGGCACGCCTTGTTTCTTGAACTCGCTCACCACTTCGGCGAGTGGCGAGGCGAACACCAACGGCTTGCCCGTTTGTTCGATGAACGCCGCCGCCGCGTGCGCGTAACTCGGCACGTCGTAACCTTGTCCGGCGACGGGGATCGCGGCCATGACCATGTCCACTTCGTTATCCGCGCCGATCACGCTCAGGGCTTTGCCGAATAAACTGCTGTCGGTGAGTAGGGACGCAGTGAGGTCGATGGGGTTCGCCGCCGTGGAAAATCCTGGCAATAATTGTTTCAATTGTTCGCGCGTGGAAGCTTGCAACCGCGCCAGCGGCAGCTTCAAATCGTCGGCCGCATCGGCCGCCATGACACAACTCGCGCCGCTGTTGCTCAGCATCACCAAACGCCGGCCACGCGGACGCCTTCCCGACAAAAACAACTCGGCGCTATCCACGAGATCGCCGACGCCGCGGGCGCGCAGGATGCCGTGCTTCGCCAGAAATACGTCGACGATGCGGTCCTCGGTCGCCATCGCACCGGTATGGGAACTCGCCATCTTCGCGCCGCTTTGCGTGCGTCCCGCTTTCAGCGCGAGGATAGGAATATCGCGCTCGCGCGCTTTCTCGGCGGCGAGGGCGAGGACGTCGGGCCGGTTGAAATTTTCCAGATACAGCAGCAACAACTTCACGCCTTCGTCGGCGATCACCGCGTTAGCCAACTCGGCGACGCAAATGTCCGCTTCGTTACCGGTGGCATGCACGTGGCGCACGCCGATGCCGCGCTCGCGCAGCAACGCATAGGGCACGACGGACAACGCGCCCGATTGGCTGACAATGGCGACGGGACCGTCGGCGGGCGGGCGCTCAAGAAAAAGAGTGGAAAAACTCGTCACCGCGCCGCAAGCGAAATTCGCGAGACCCTGGGAATTCGGGCCGATCATACGCATGCCCGCGCCTCTTGCGATACGCACCATGTCGTCTTGCATCGCGCGTCCCGCCACGCCCGTTTCACCGAAACCGGAAGCCGAGACGATGATGCTTCGTGCGCCGATCTTCGCCGCGTCGCGAACCGCTTGCAGCGCCGCTTCACCGCCGACGGCCAGGAGCACGCAGTCCGGTGACTCCGGCAGCGCTGCAAGATTCGGATAGGACTTGAGTCCCTGCACCTCGCTGCGCGTGGGGTTCACCGGATACAACTTCCCGCTAAACCCAAACCGCTGCATGAAATGGATCGGCCGGCCACCGATTTTGTGCGGATTGTCCGATGCGCCGACGATGGCGACGGAGCGCGGCGATAGCAGCGTGGAGAAATCGAATTCGGTCATAAAGGTTCGCAGCGGGGCAGGGAACGGTTGTCGTGTGAAAAGAATGTGATGCGGGCTTTGTCGCCAATCTTGAGCGCGGGATGGGCGTGGGCCATGAGCCGAACGCCCTCGTCCAGATCCACCAGCGCGATGGAGTAGGGCGCGAGCGCGCGGAACTCGCCGGCCGGCGCGCGTTCGACCCGAGTCACGCTATAGATCGTGCCGATGCCGTTCGATACTTGCCAGCCGACGCGATCGCCGCTGCATTTGAGGCAATGGCTGCGCGGGAAAAACTGCACGTGATTGCAATCGGCGCAGCGTTGCAAGCGCAACTCGCCTTCGTTGCAGCCGCTCCAGAAATGTTGGGCGTAGGTGTCCATTAGTTGCGTTGTTCCCTCATGGCCCTAGGCTAGCCACTGGCCTAAGGCCATGAGGGTGGGCTTGAAAAATTCCACTACCGTTCCCCCTGCAAAATTAACCCAACATGGGCCGACATCACCCCACCGTCCGCATGGACGTAGGCCCATTCACGCTCCGCGATCTGGCGCGCACCGGCATTACCGGACAACTGTAACACCGCTTCCACTAAGTGAGCCATGCCGCCAGCCACGCCGCAATGGCCGTACGACAACAGGCCACCGTGGGTGTTGAGCGGCAGCGTACCCGGCGCGGAAAAATCGCCGCCACGAACTTTCGCCGCCGCTTCACCGCGCGCCGCGAAGCCAATTTCCTCCAGCAACATCATCAACGTGATTGTAAAAGAATCATAGATGCCGAGATACTCGATCCGCGTGCGATCGATATGCGCTTCGCGGAAAGCCAAGTCCGCCGCGGCTTTCGCGCCGGTGGCATGAATATCCTTAATTTGGCTGACATGCTGATGACGATGGGCCTGGCCCGCGCCGCGTACGCGAATAGTCTTGGGTGTCGTAGGGTCCAGCGAAACGATTATCGCCGCCGCGCCGTCCGAGATGGGGCAGCAATCGAGCAACTTGAGTGGCGAGGAGATGGTTTTGGAATTGAGAACGGCGTCGACATCGATTGGATCGCGCTGCTGTGCGCCGGGATGCGTGCTCGCGTGGTTGCGCATTAGAACGGCAAATTCCGCGAGATCGGTTTCGCTCAGGCCATGCTCGTGCAAGTAGCGAGCGGCTAGCAACGCATAATAGGCAGGCACCGTGGGCCCGAACGGCACTTCATAATCGGCGTGGCCCACTTGCGAGAGCGTTTGAATGGCCATGTCGCGAGTCTGGCCTGTAAGGCGATTTTCGCCGGCGACACACAGCACATTCTTGCAGCGCCCGCTGCGGATCAATTCCCGCGCCAACATCACCATCGTCAATCCGGTCGCGCCACCCGATTGAATTGCGTGGCAATAATCGGGCTGGATACCCAGATGTTCGGCGACGAGATTAGCCAACATCAGATGGGGAAACGTGGTGGCATACCCCGTGAGCAGACCATCGATCTGTGCCGTCTGCAAATGCGCGTCGCGCAGCGCATCGCGCGCGGCAACCGTGATTAGGCTTAGCGCCGTGCTACCTTCGTGACGCCCGAAGGGTGTGCATGCGATGCCTGTTATGTAGGCCACGGTGGATCGCTTTCAGTGGGCGGACTCATGACCCTCATTATTAACGTTTGCGATCGTTGGACGCAAGCACAACGTTTTTAAGGGTGCGTAAACGCACCCTACGTTTCCGCGGAGCATACGCCAGAAGCCGCACCCTGCTTACCTCCCGGCGGTGTTGAGAAAAAACAAAGGCCAGTCCGACCGAGCGAAACTGGCCCTGTTTGCGCGTACAAAAAAACTTAAGCCATGGCCTGATAGACCGATTTCTCAAACGCGTAATACAGCGGTAGCGCTTTCACGTCCGCGAACGGCAGTACCTGCGAAAGGAACACGCCGCCCACGCCTTGTTGCTGGTCGATCCAATAATAGCTATTCGCTAGACCCGCCCAGGCGAGGCTACCGGCGCTACGTCCCGTCGGCGCTTGCTGTTCGTTAATCATGAAGGTCAGGCCCCAATTCTTCGGCATGCCGGGGAAGAATTCCGCGTCGTTGGTGAGCGGCGGGATGGCGGTTTTGAGCATGGTGACTTTGGTGTTGCCCATGTTGTTTCGCGACATTTCCGCCACCGTGGCAGGCTTCAGGATTTGGTTGCCGTTGCCTTTACCATTGTTCAGCATCATGCGCACAATGGCAAGGTAATCACCGGCGGTGGAGTAGAGCCCGCCGCCACCCATTTCGAACTCGGGCTCCTGCGGGATCTCGATGTCGGTGAGCGTGAGCTTGCCGTCTTCGCCTCGTTGGTGAATTTTAGCGAGGCGCGCGCGCATGCTCGGATTGATCTTGAAACCGGTGCTTTGCATGCCCAGTGGCTGGAAGATATTCTTGGCGAAATATTCGCCAAGCCGCATGCCGCTCACGGCTTCCACCATTTTGCCGGCGAAATCGATGTTGATGCCGTAATTCCATTGCTCGCCGGGATCGGCGATAAGTGGTGTGGTGAGGGCGGCGTTCTGACAGGTGATGATGCCAGGAACTTTATATACCGTTTCGTATTTGCCAATGTCCTTGTTCCACAGGCTATAGGAAAAACCCGCGGTATGAGTGAGCAAGTGGCGCAGCGTGATGGCGCGTTTCGGTGCACGCAGACGCGCCGTATCGCCATCCCAACCGTCCAGCACTTTTACTTCGCCCAGCGCGGGGATGATCTTGCTCGCCGGGGCATCGAGGGAAAGCTTCCCTTGCTCGACCATTTGCATTGCCGCGATTCCGGTGATTGCCTTGGTCATGGAGGCGATCCACACCACCGTGTCCGGCCTCATGGCGATGCCGGAGCCGAGCACCGGCGTCCCGAACGCGCCTTCATAAATCATTTCTTCTCGATTGGTGGCAACGGCGACCACGCCCGGCACATCGCCAGCACCCGCACCGGCGCTGAGAATAGCGTCGGCATTGGCTTTCAGCGCCGCGGTGTTGATTCGCGAGGCGCTGGCCTTCGCCATTGGTTGCGGCGCCTTTTCGACGCTGGCGCAGCCCGCCGCACTCAGCGTGGCGAGGGCGGCAGCGGATTGAATGAATGTTCTACGATCGATGCTCACGGTTTTCCTCCTGGTCGTTGTGTCGGTGTAAATGGAACAATCAAAACATAGCATAACGCTGCATACGGTTTACGTAAAGTGCGGGGCGGAGTTAGTGAACGGCGGCATCGTTTGCAGGCGCATGGATACGGAGTAGCCCTAGGCTAGCCACTGGCCTCGGGCCTAGGCCACCCAGCCAGGCCATGCAACGCCAGGGGCCAAGCTGGATGCGGTCGCCAGGGTACTCTGCATAAAAATCGTAGCCCGGAAGCAGCGAAGCGAAATCCGGGAGAATGATCCGTGGATTTCATAGCATTTCATCTGTGCTAGGGTAGGTGACTACAAGTTCGGGGTTAATGTGGTATTGCAAGACCTGAACCAATACTGTTAGATTAGGCCGTTTTTTGAACCAATCCTGCCAGCGCTATCGCAATGCGGATGATGTCGAAAAACGCCATAATCTAACAGTATTGGTTCAGGTCTTGCAATAACGCATGCTAATGCCCCGCGCTATTGCGCGGGGTTCTTTAATTCCGCTGTTGGCCGCCTACGCTGCAAGGTGATGTTCGGGTTCCACCGAAAGTTTCATGCCAACTGCTTTCAACACGGCAAGCAGCGTTTTTAGCGTCGGATTCCCTTTGGCTGATAGGGCCCGATAAAGTGATTCGCGACTGATCCCGGCCTCAGCGGCAACCGCCCCGAGACCGCCATACGCTTCTGCAACAGTGCGAAGCGCAAGTAGACCTGCTGCGCGATCATCGGGGTTGTCTAGGGACTCCATGGCGGCTTTCAGATATTCGACGGCCAGTTTGCGATCCGCGCGAAGCTCAGCCACTTCGCGGTCGTAGTGAGATACCACAGCTTTCAGTTTCTTACTCATCCTTGTCTCCGTTTCCAATCTTCCCAATACCCTTTGGCGGTTTTAATATCTGCGGGTTGCGATTTCTTCGAACCCCCGCACAGCAAGATCACGACCGCCTGACCATGACGACCAAAGTACACGCGATAACCTGCGCCAAGATGTTCCCGCAATTCGTGTACACCTTCGCCGACCGGATTGCAGTCGCCGAAATTTCCGGCTTCCAAGCGTTTCAGACGGACAAGAATCCGGGCTTGGGCCCGTTTGTCGCGTAGAGACCGGAGCCAATCGGTGAAAGGTTCCTTGCAATCTTCGGTCTGGTATCGGAATACATCAATCACCGAAACAATGTAACTTATAAGCTACATAATGGCAAGTCGTTTGATTGAGTGCGTGAGGGCTTGGGATCAGGACTTGGTAGCGGCACTGCTGCAACACTGTTCATTTAAGACCCGTTCGCCCTGAGCCGTTCGACAAGCTCACGGCTCAGCCAGAACGGATTAAATTAGCTAAGCGAACAGATACTCGCCGTCTCAATCCGTATGGTTCATGCCTGTTCGCGCCTCAGATCTTCTCTGGCATTGCGGAGGAGTGGTGACTTGTGATCAACCATTGCTTGCCGTCCCACTTGTAGGTGTATGTGTAGCGAGCCTTGACTTGCGCGC
>JAYTGZ010000220.1:0-14767 GCA_043733025.1 Pseudomonadota bacterium
CGATGGGCGCGCCCTTCTGCGCCGTAATCGCGATCACGGCATTCGGCTTGGTCGCGCTACTGCGCTGGCCATTAGTCTGGGTGCTGCTGGGTCTTGGAATCGTCGCGTGTTGCTACGCCGGGATGAGAATCAAGGCTATCGCCGCGTTGAGTAAATCGACGCCATGATCGCGCTTGATTGGCTTGCTTTGTTCGGGCATTTTCTGTTGTTCTCGCTGCTCTCCATTGGCGGCGCAATCACGGTCGCGCCGGACATGCACCGCGTTCTGGTCGACCGCATGGGCCTACTCACCGATCCGCAATTCAACGCCTCCATCGCCATCGCCCAAGCGGCGCCGGGGCCGAATATTTTGTTCGTCGCCGTGATGGGCTACCAAGCCGCCGGCCTGCTCGGCGCGGCGACCACGTTGATCGGCATCATGCTCCCCTCCACCACCCTTGCCCTCGCCGCCGCGCGCTGGGGCAACGCCCGCCGCGATCAGCTCGCGCTCCGCGCCTTCCGTTCGGGCATGGCGCCAATCGTCATCGCTCTAATTATTGCGACGGGATGGATACTCTCCGCGCAAACACCGGGATGGGTTCATGTGCCACTGACAATCGCCGCGGCGATTTTGGTGTGGCGTACCCGGATCCATCTGTTGTGGCTCATCGCCTTCGGCGGATGCGTTGGCGCGATGGGCTGGCTGGTGTAGTGCGCCATGCCCATTGTCATCCCCGCTTGCGCGGGAATGACAAGCGGAAATTGATCGGACACTCCTTAGATTTTTTCCGCGAATTGATGCCGCGACAATCCGTCTCGGATTCCTTAGAATGATAACCTATGTCAGTCAGTCAATCGCTCCCTTCCCGCCCATGGCAACCGACGCCATTTATCAAAGCATCGTTTGCATTGCACGCGTTGTCTGCCATTGCAGTTGGCGCCTCGCCGACAACCTGGACCTGGGCACTGGCAGCGGTCGCCGCCAATCAAGCACTGATCGGCGGCGCGGTGATGTGGCCGAGGAGTACGTGGATCGGCGAAAACATTCGCCGCTTGCCGCCATCGTCCGTCGCCAACAAAGAAATCGCCTTGACGTTCGACGACGGCCCTGATCCAGACATCACGCCGCGGGTGTTGGATTTGCTCGATGCAACGGGACAAAAAGCGAGTTTTTACGTGGTCGGCGAGCGCGCCATGAAATATCCACACGTGATACAAGACATCGTCACGCGTGGCCACGCGGTGGAAAATCACTCTCACCGGCACACCAATAGTTTTGCGTTTTACCCCTCATCGCTACTGCATCGCGAGCTCAACGCCGCACAGCAAGCCATCGCCGATGCGGCAGGTTCATTGCCGCGATTTTTTCGCGCGCCAATGGGATTTCGCACGCCCTTTCTCGATCCGGTAATCGCGCGTTTGGGGCTGCACTACACCTCCTGGACCCGGCGCGGTTTCGATTCCACGGCGAAGACTCCGGCGCCGGTGTTGCAACGCTTGGTCACTGGCCTGCAAGCGGGCGACATTTTGTTGTTGCACGATGGTTCGATGTTTAGCGGCCGCCGCGAACGAGCGATCGTGCTCGACATATTGCCTGAGCTGCTGAAGAAAATCTCCGCTAGCGGACTCAAATCCGTCGCGCTACGCCACGCCTATCGCGATGTCCTCGGCGAGTGATGAGTTGATCGGCGCGGCGGCGGCGTTCTATCAAGCGGTTGGCTCGTTTCCCTTTCATTTTGCCCGCGGCAAGCTGCGCCACGATCCGGTTTTTTTCGCGCTCTTGAAAAGCGGCTTGATCAAGAACGGCATGAGCGTGCTCGACCTCGGTTGCGGCCAAGGCTTGCTATTCGCGCTGCTGCGTGCCGCAGAGAACCAATACCAGCGCGGCGCCTGGCCAGATGATTGGCCACCGCCCGCGCTGGGATTGGATCTACACGGCATTGAGTTGCGCGAAAGCGAGGTCGCCACTGCCCGCAGGGCGCTGGGATCGTCGGCGATGATCACGCCGCTGGACTTGAGTCACGGCGAAATTCCTCATGCCGACGTGGTCGTGCTGTTCGACGTGCTGCACTATCTAGATGCCGAGGGGCAAGTGGACTTGATCAGACGCATCGCTCGCGCAATCTCACCGGCTGGCCTATTGCTCGTGCGTGACGCCGATACCGCCGCCGGCCTAAGCTATCGCATCACTTATCTCGCCGAGCGGATCGCTGCGATCTGCCGTGGCCACTTTCGCCAGCATTTTCATTTTCGGTCGTGTGTGGAATGGAATAGCCTGTTGGCCGGCAATGGCTTTGCAATTGAGACCATACCGATGAGCGAAGGCACGCCGTTTGCGAATGTGCTTTGGGTGGCGCGCCGTGTTTTGTGAGTTTGTTACGTCGACGCACGAAACTGGATTCCCATACCCACGGGCACGCGGGAATGATGGATAATGTGGGTTCTAGGCAATAGTTAGCGTTTCCCTTAATGTTACGGACAGTTATCGTGCCAGGTAGCGCTTGTATACTGGCTCCTGGCAATGCATGCCCTGAAAGCCGCGCCGATACTGGGTAGCCCTAGGCTAGCCACTGGCCTAGGGCCATTGCCTTCCCAGGCAGGCGCCCCAATAAATCGAAAGGATAGAAAATGAGTGCCGTTCCCGTTAGTATCAACTCCGCCGTCGACGAAATCCGCGCCTTGCTGGGTGAGCGTCTATCCACCAGCACGGGCGTACGCGACCATCACAGCAAAGACGAATCGTGGCACCATCCGCATCGGCCCGATGCGGTGGCGTTTCCGAATTCCACGGAAGAAGTCGCCGACATCGTGCGCATTTGCGCGCGCCATCGCACGCCCGTCGTCGCCTATGGCACGGGCACATCGCTGGAAGGCGCGGTGATTCCAGAGCATGGCGGCGTGGTGGTCGATCTCGCCAACATGAATCAAGTGTTGAAAGTGAATGTCGACGATCTCGACGTCACCGTGCAAGCGCGCGTGACGCGCAAGCAACTCAACGAACACCTTCGCGATACCGGGCTGTTTTTCCCGATCGATCCCGGCGCCGATGCCTCCCTCGGTGGCATGGCGGCGACGCGCGCTTCCGGCACCAATGCCGTGCGTTACGGCACCATGCGCGAGAACGTGCTGGCGCTCACCGTGGTGTTGGCCGATGGCCGCGTCATCCGCACCTCGCGCCGCGCACGCAAATCCGCAGCGGGATACGACCTCACGCGCTTGTTCGTCGGCAGCGAAGGCACGCTTGGCATCATCACCGAAGTGACGCTACGTATCTACGGCATTCCCGAAGCCATGGCGGCGGCGGTGTGTTCCTTCGAATCGCTGCAAGGTGCTATAAACGCAGTGATTCAGACCATACAGCTCGGCATCCCCATAGCGCGCATCGAGTTACTCGACGATATTCAGATGGATTCCGTGAATAAGTTTTCCAAGCTCAACTATCCGGTGAAAGACACGCTGTTCGTCGAATTCCACGGCACGCAAGCCGCGGTGAAAGAGCAGGCGGAAATGGTGCAAGCCATCGCCCAGGAAAATTCGGGCGGCGAATTTAAATGGGCCACCAAACAAGAGGAGCGTACCCATTTATGGCAGGCGCGCCACGATGTGACCTACGCCAACAAAGCGCTGCGCCCCGGCTGCGAGATTTGGGCGACGGATGTGTGTGTGCCGATTTCGCGTCTGGCCGAATGCATCTTGGAAACCAAGCAAGATCTGCGGGAAAGCTTCCTCATTGCGCCGCTGGTCGGCCATGTGGGTGACGGCAATTTCCATCTGGGGTTCTTGATCGACCGCAACGATCCGAAGGAAATCACCGAAGCGGAACGCCTCAACGATCGTTTGGTCCTACGCGCGCTCGCCATGGATGGCACCTGCACCGGCGAACACGGCATCGGCCTCGGCAAAATGAAATTCCTTACGGCGGAACATGGCGAGGCAGTCAGCGTGATGCGCCAGATTAAACAGGCGCTGGATCCGTTGAACATCATGAATCCTGGGAAAATATTTACCTAGGCGTATCCTAATACCGCAGTGTCATTCCCGCGCAAGCGGGAATGACAAAATGAAGCCAAACTCACTACCAAATTCCAAGCGACGATTCCGGCGCCCGTGCGTAAGGTGTTGGAAATCAAGCAAGGCGATGCGGTGGTATTCGATATTCGCGATGGTGTCGTAACGCTGCGCCAGGCGAGGCCGACAGACATCGCGTTTGCCAAGGCGCGAACATTCGGTTTTTCGACAGGCCTTGCCAGAACCCGCGCTGATACTGGCTCTTGCGACATGCACAGCCAGAAGCCAATATCCACGCGGCTCGTGGTGCGGCCAAAGACCAGCCACAGAGTGCGTCCCACTGCCGGCTATGGTATCCTTAATCCCTTTTATTTTGCCGATTTGGCGCCATGTTCGGGCCTAACCCCACATTGCCCTCGCGCGCCACCACTACCCTATGATCGCAAATCTGCTCAAGAAAATTTTTGGCAGCCGCAATGAACGGCTGTTGAAGCAATTCCGAAAATCGGTTCAAATCATCAATAGTTTGGAGGCGGATATCCAGAAGCTTTCCGACGATGAACTAAAGGCTAAGACCGAGCAGTTTAAAGATCGCGTGAAGAACGGCACGCCGCTGGACGAAATTCTGCCGGAAGCCTTTGCCGTGGTGCGTGAAGCCTCGCAGCGGGTGCTTGGCATGCGTCACTTCGATGTGCAGTTGATCGGCGGAATGGTGTTGCATCAGGGCAAGATCGCGGAAATGCGCACCGGTGAGGGCAAGACGCTGATGGCGACCCTACCCGCCTATCTCAATGCCTTGACCGGCAACGGCGTGCACGTGGTGACGGTAAACGATTACCTCGCCAGTCGCGACGCGGAATGGATGGGGCGTGTCTACAAGTTTCTTGGACTGACCGTGGGCTGCAACCTTTCGCAGATGCCCCACGCTGAAAAGCAAGCGGCGTTTGCCGTGGACATTACCTACGGCACCAATAACGAATTTGGCTTCGACTACCTGCGCGATAACATGGTGCAGCAACCATCGGAGCGCGTGATGCGCGGCCAGAACTTCGCCATTGTCGACGAGGTGGATTCGATCCTGATCGACGAAGCGCGTACGCCGCTGATCATCTCCGGCCAAGCTGACGACAACGCGGAGTTGTACCAGCAGGTGAATCGTCTGGCGCCGCGTTTGACCAAGCAGGAGGAAGAAGACGGCCCCGGCGATTTCAGCCTGGATCTCAAGGCCCATTCCGTGACGATGTCGGAAGCAGGTCACGAAAAGGCCGAGCAACTGATGGCCGAGGCGGGATTGTTACAGCCGGGCGCCAGCCTCTACGATCCTGCGAATATTCTACTGATCCATCATCTTTATGCGGCACTGCGCGCCCATACGCTGTATCACAAGGATCAGCATTACGTCGTGAACGATGGCGAAATCGTCATCGTCGACGAATTCACCGGCCGCATGATGACGGGCCGGCGCTGGTCGGAAGGGCTGCATCAAGCCGTCGAAGCGAAAGAAGGCGTGAAGATTCAAAGCGAATCGCAGACGCTGGCCTCGATCACATTCCAGAATTACTTCCGCCTCTACAAAAAGCTGTCGGGCATGACCGGCACGGCCGACACGGAAGCCTATGAGTTCCAGCACATCTACAATTTGGAAACCGTCATTATCCCGACCCACCGGCCCATGATCCGTGAAGGCCGCATGGATCAGGTGTACCAAACCGCGCGGGAAAAACACCAAGCCATTCTCAGCGATATCAAGGATTGTTACGCGCGCGGCCAGCCGGTATTGCTCGGCACGACATCCATCGAGAACTCCGAATTGTTGTCGGGCCTGTTGGACAAGGAAAAGCTTCCGCATCAGGTGCTGAACGCGAAACAGCACGCGAAGGAAGCGGGCATCGTCGTCCAAGCGGGCCGTCCGAAGATCGTCACTATCGCCACCAACATGGCGGGCCGCGGCACGGACATCGTCCTAGGCGGCAATCCCGATCCGGAAATTCAAGCCATTAAAAACGACGAAAGCCTGAGCGAAGACGAGAAAATCCGGCGCATCGAGGCGGCGCGTGCCGAGTGGCAACAGCGCCACGATCACGTAATCAAAGAAGGCGGCTTGCACATCATCGGCTCCGAGCGTCATGAATCTCGGCGCGTCGATAATCAACTGCGCGGCCGTTCCGGTCGTCAGGGTGATCCGGGTTCGAGCCGATTCTATTTGTCGTTGGAAGATCCGCTGTTGAAGATTTTCGCCAGCGACCGGGTCGCCGCCATTATGCAGCGCTTAAAGATGCCGGAAGGCGAAGCCATCGAGCATCCTTGGGTGACACGCGCCATCGAAAACGCCCAGCGCAAAGTGGAAGCTCGCAACTTCGACATTCGCAAACAATTGTTGGAATACGACGACGTCGCCAACGATCAGCGTAAGGTGATCTACCAGCAGCGCAATGAGTTGCTCGAATCGACCGACATCACCGAGACCATCACGGCGATGCGTAACGACGTCATCACCGCTGAAGCCAATCAATATATTCCGCCCGAGAGCGTGGAAGAGCAATGGGACGCGGCGGGCTTGGAAAAATCTTTGCTCGGTGAATTCAACTTTAAAGCCACGGTCGCGGATTGGATCAAACAAGAACCTACTCTCGACGAAGAAAAGATCAAAGCGCGCATCTTGGAAAACGCCACGCGCGACTACGCAGAAAAATTCGCCGCGGTCGAGCACACCGAATACGTGCGCCAATTCGAACGCGGGGTGATGTTACAAACTTTGGACAACCACTGGCGCGAACATCTGGCTGCTCTCGATCATCTGCGCCAGGGTATTCATCTGCGCGGTTATGCCCAGAAAAATCCCAAGCAGGAATACAAGCGCGAAGCGTTCGAATTGTTTTCCGGCTTGCTTGACGTGGTGAAGCGCGAAGTGACGCAGAAGCTCATGATGGTGCGTGTCCAGACCGAACAAGAGGTTGAGCAAGCCGCCGAGCAAGTCGAGCATGTGCCGGAACCGAAGAACGTGCAGTATCACCACGCCGACTACGAAGAAGCGCTGGAAACCGCTCAGGCCGGCGACGACACGGCCGTTCAGCCCTTCGTGCGCCAAGGCCAGAAGATTGGACGCAACGATCCTTGCCCTTGCGGCAGTGGCAAAAAATACAAGCAGTGTCACGGTAAGTTGACTTAACACCGTACTTTTTTCTACATGTTATTGCGATTCGCCTTTAGCCCCGCACTGGATGCGGGGGAAGCAATCTCGCTTTTCGCCGGGCCTGCAAATTCGAGATCGCCACATCGTCTCGCGGACTTTACGCGCTGACGCGGTGGATGTTATATCGCAACCCACGCCCTAACCATGCCCGTTAATCTCATTTCCCCCGACCCGAAAAAGCTTCTCCCCGTTCCCGGCGTCGAACTTGGCGTCACGGAGGCTGGCATCCGCAAGGCCAACCGTAAGGACTTGCTGGTGATGCGCCTCGCGGTTAATTGCAAAGTTGCCGGGGTATTTACGCAAAACCGTTTCTGCGCCGCGCCCGTGACGTTGTGTCGCGAGCATTTGGCGAAGAACAACGGCATCCGCGCGCTGGTCGTGAACACCGGTTGCGCCAACGCCGGAACTGGTGCGGAAGGGCTCGAACACGCCCAGGATACGTGCCTGGAAGCCGCGCGGATACTAGGTGGGGGGCTGGCCCAGGGCCACCTTGGGCCATTGGCTCTGGCCCTAGGTGGCCCTGGGCCAGCCCCCCACGCCGTCGAGCCATCGCAGGTATTGCCGTTTTCCACCGGCGTGATCTTGGAGCCGTTGCCGATCGAGCGAGTTAAGGCAGGATTGCCTGCCGCCGTCGCCGACTTGAAGGCGGACAATTGGTTCGCCGCCGCGCACGCGATCATGACCACCGACACCGTCCCCAAAGCCACTTCAAAGCAAATCACGTTGCAGGGCAGTACCATCACCATCACGGGCATCGCCAAAGGCGCGGGCATGATCAGGCCAAACATGGCGACCATGCTTGGTTTTGTCGCTTGCGATGCCGCGATCAACTTGCCATTACTGCAGACGCTGACGAAACACGCCGCTGATCGCTCGTTCAATCGTATCACCGTCGATGGCGATACTTCGACCAACGATTCCTTCATCGTCATGGCGACCGCGGCAGCGGGTAACGTCGAGATTAGCGATGCCGCGAGCGCTGACTACATCGCGTTGCGCGACGCAATTACCGACGTATCGGCGCAACTCGCGCAAGCCATCGTGCGCGACGGCGAAGGCGCGACCAAGTTCATCACCATCAAAGTCGAGCAAGGCCGCAACGAAGACGAGTGCGCGAAAGTCGCCTACGCCATCGGCCATTCCCCCTTGGTGAAAACGGCATTCTTCGCATCGGACCCGAACCTGGGCCGCATCCTTGCCGCGATCGGGTATGCCGGGATCGACGATCTCGACGTTGGCAAAATTGCCGTCTACCTGGATGATGTGCTCGTGGCGCAAGCTGGCGGCCGCGCGCCGAGCTACACGGAAGCGGACGGCCAGCGAATAATGAAACAAACCGAGATCACCATCCGCGTGGTGTTGAATCGTGGCGCCGCCGCGACGACCGTTTGGACCTGCGATCTCTCCTACGACTACGTCAAGATCAACGCCGACTACAGAAGTTAGATCGAATTGAACAATTTCACGAAACTGATTACCCGCGCCGAAGCGCTACTGGAAAAAATCGAGCGCATCGTCCCCAATGTTCCTCCTGAACCGGATTGGAAAACCTCGATCGCGTTTCGCTGGCGCAAAAGAAACGGCGTCGGCTATTTGCAAGTCGTGACCCATCCGCACAAGATCACGCTGAAAGATATCCACGGCGTCGACGAGCAGAAAAAACGCATCGAGCAGAACACCAAACAATTCGTCGATGGCCGCACCGCCAACAATATCCTGCTGACCGGCGCTCGCGGCACCGGCAAATCTTCGCTCATTAAAGCGGTGTTGAACAAGTTCGCGAAGCAGAATTTGCGTTTGATCGAAGTGGATAAGCAAGAGTTGATCGATCTGCCCGACATCGCCGACATCATTTCCGCGCGGCCTGAACGCTTCATTATTTTTTGCGACGATTTGTCGTTCGAAGCGAACGATCCCGGTTACAAGGCGCTAAAGGTCATCCTCGACGGCTCCATCGCCGCGGCGTCGGAAAATGTTCTGATCTACGCCACCAGTAATCGCCGGCATTTGATGCCGGAATACATGTCGGAAAATCTGGAATACAAACATGTCGGCGAAGAAGTGCATCCGAGCGAGACGGTCGAGGAAAAAATTTCCCTGTCGGAACGTTTCGGGCTGTGGCTGTCGTTCTATCCGTTCGATCAGGATGATTACCTGGCCATCGCGGAACACTGGGTCAAGGCGCTCGGCGCGGCGATCCCCGACGCAAACGTAATGCGCCAAGAGGCGTTGCTCTGGGCATTAACGCGCAGTTCCCGCAGCGGCCGCGTCGCCTATCAGTTCGCACTGGACTGGGCCGGGCGGCAGAAAAAAGTTTAGCCATGGCGGATACGAGCGGCGGTGGTGCGGTCGATAATCGTCCTCTCGTCGATGTCGTTTGCGCCGTCATCCAAAAACCCGATGGCGAATTTCTCCTGGCACAGCGACCCGTAGGCAAATTCTATGCGGGTTACTGGGAATTTCCCGGCGGTAAAGTCGATCCCGGAGAAAGCGTGGCTCAAGCCACCACGCGGGAGTTGGACGAAGAACTCGGTATTGTCGTCGAGCACAGCTATCCGTGGCTCACGCGCATTTTTAGCTATCCCCACGCCAATGTGCGCCTGCACTTTCGCCGCGTGACGCAATGGCGCAACGAACCCCGCGGCCGCGAGAACCAGGCGTTTTCGTGGCAGACCATTTCAAGCATCAAGGCCATACCGCTCTTGCCCGCCAACGGTCCGATTCTGCAAGCCCTGGCGCTGCCCACCGTCTATGGCATTACCCACGCTGACGAATTGGGTGAGGCGGTCATGCTTAATCGGCTGCGAGCCGCACTGGATAACGGTTTACGGTTGATACAGGTGCGTGAAAAGAATTGGCCGGTGGAGCAATTGGCCGCGTTCGGGCGGCGAGTGATGGCTATCGCCGACGAATTCCACGCCCAGGTGCTGGTGAATAGCGATATTGAATTGGCCCGTGGCTTGAACGCCGCAGGCGTTCATCTAAACTCGAAACAGTTGCTGGCCCTGGGGGCGCGCCCCGATGTGCGCCTATGCGCGGCGTCGTGCCATGATGAAAACGAATTACGTCATGCCGCCGAAATCGGTGTGGACTTTGTCGTTCTGGGGCCGGTGCTGCCTACCCCTAGCCATCGCGATGCCGAGACTCTGGGCTGGGATCGATTTGGCGAGTTGGCTCAGCACTATTCGCTTCCCATTTTCGCCCTTGGCGGCCTGAACGAGGGTCATCTGGAAACCTCATGGCGGCACGGCGCCCATGGCATCGCGATGCTCCGCAACGCTTGGCCCGTCGAGAATTTGACGCTTCCCTCGTAACTTCGACAGCTCAGCCGTGTCCGTACAGGCTGGCGAGAAACGCCTCGGCTTCCAGAACCTCCCGTTCAACCGACACAAAACCAGACATCTCGACTTCAAGACCGTAGTAGCTGGTTCCGATCAAGGTGACCCAGTGCCGCGGATTGCCCTCGATTTGGTCGCCCAGCGGAGACGCAACAAATTGATTCGTATCGAATTCTTGACTGTTACTACCGTATACGTCGAACATGGCCCTATCCTTTTCCAATTGTACGCCAATTTACGTGCGGCCGATTTTTCCGTGCATCGATTCCATACATCATGAAAAACTGCCGCCCCGCCTTGGATTAAGCAACGAGCGTGCCAGTATCCTAAATTCGGCAGTTAAAAATTGAGAAAAACTAGATCCGGAGGCATGAACACGGGAGCAGAATTCACATTCGCAGCGGCATCTCCGATCGCCGTCCAGACGTAATCTGCAAAAGCATGCACCGCGAACTGACTCGCGATGTCGCCCCCGCCGTGACCGCCTACGCCGTCGGCAACTATGGCCAGCATGATCTGTTGACCGCGCGAATCAACTCGAGCATCGAAATAGAACGAATCCTCCTGCCCCTCCCGCTTGCCGATAATCTGAGCACCGCTGATCTCGAGGTTCATTCTTGTGTGCGCTCGCTTATCTTTTGTGGCCAGTGACCGATGCTGGAGCGCCTTAGCAGCGCTTCGGCAACCACGGCCTCGCCGAGGGCAGGTATCGCGCTGGTCATCGCGGCAAGTTGCGGCGCTGCCGCTTCGTTGGGAAGGACGGACACTACAGGGCTGTGCCGAACGCATTCTTGTAACGTTGCCCGATCTGCGCGCGGCTTAGACTATGGTTTTGTCCGCCGCGATATTCGATCTTGATCGAACCCATTAGAGACGCTAAACGGCCGGTGGTTTCCCAATCCATACCGGATTGGATGCCGTGTAGTAAACCCGCGCGATAAGCATCCCCGCAACCGGTCGGATCGATCACCTCACTCGCTTTAACGCAGGGGATCTCGTGGCGTCTACCGTCGGCGTAGATCAACGAGCCTTGCGACCCGAGGGTCACGACCGCGGCCTTCACGCTGCGCGCTAATCGTTCCATGGATTCGCCAGTTTTTTCCTGCATCAGTTGCGCTTCGTAGTCGTTGCAGGCGAGATAGTCCGCTTGCTGCAAAAATGTGCGGATGTCGTCGCCGCTGAACATGGGCAATCCCTGGCCGGGATCGAACATGAATGGAACGCCTGCTTCTTGAAATTCCCGCGCGTGCTGGATCATGCCGTCGCGGCCATCGGGCGCAACGATGCCCAGCGATACATCGTTCGCGCCGGCAACATGGTTCTGGTGGGAGAAATTCATCGCGCCCGGATGGAACGCGGTAATCTGGTTGTCGTCGAGATCCGTGGTGATGAAGGCCTGGGCGGTGAAGGTGTCGCGGACATGGCGAATGTGCTCCTGCGCGATACCCAGCTTGTCCAGTCGTTCCCGATAGGGCTGAAAATCGTCGCCCACGCTCGCCATGATCAACGGCTTGCCGCCGAGCATATGCAAGTTATAGGCGATGTTGCCCGCGCAGCCGCCGAATTCGCGCCGCATATCGGGCACCAGAAACGCCACGTTCAGCATATGGATTTTGTCCGGTAAAATATGATTCTTGAATCGATCTTTGAACACCATGATGGTGTCATAAGCCATCGAACCGCAGATTAGGGCATGCATGCTTTGTCCGTTCGTTTGGTAGGTGGGCGGATTATAGCCGGGTCGGGCAACTTCGTAGGCTCAAGTTCGCGGAAGCAGCAAGTCCCGCTCGGGTCGCGCGCAATTAAATCGAGAATTCTTTAAAGCTGGCTAAGGAAACGGATTCTTATCCAGGAATCCCCGCCATAGATTTAGCCACGTGCGCCAATCGTGCCGGCCAGGAATGACTTGTACTTGCTCCGGCGGCAAACGCGCGCCGATGAGGCGGTTGGGTTTCGCGAAGCGATCGTTTTCACCATAACCCAGATGCAATTTCAGCGCTGCTTGCCCTTGCTTGAAGTCCGTCAACCACGCGAGCCCTAGGCGTTGGTCGTCTGCCGGATGAACGAACGCAGGCCGCCACGCGTCCAATCCGCCCGCCACGCGTATTTCCTCGAAGACTTCTCGTTCGCCTAGGAATGGCGCGAGCAATAACATGCCGCTGATCGCTTGCTGGTGTCGTTGCGCGTATAACACGCAGCCCCAGCCGCCGAGCGAGATGCCGACCAACCAAATGTTTTGGTATCCCTTAGCCTGTGCCGGCAGGACCACGTCTTGATGCAGGCGCTTGATGATGTTGCGCGCTTGGTAATAACCGAAATGGGCGCGCACCGCGACCAGATCCGCGTTGATGTTACGCGCGCGAACCGCTTTGACGAAGCCTTCCTGCTGAAAGGTTGCTGGCTGATCGCCGATGCCTGGTAATAGCACGATCAAGGTTGCACTGGGACGCGCGCCGGCATGGAAGAACAGCGTATCGATTGGCGTCTTGACCGGCGGTTTTGTCGCGCATGCGCTGAGAAAAATCGCGAGGATCAGAATCCAAACTCTCACCAGGCTCATCGTGAAGATTATCGAGCCGAGGCGGAACGATCGGGTGTCAAAATTGCCGCGAACAGCAAACTCAAGAACGCACCACAAGCGACGGTGGAGCCGATGGCGGCCAACACCGGCGCGCCGGAAAAACCCAAAATACCAAAGCCGATGATGGTGGAAATGTTGCACAGGATCAGTGACGCCAAGGTGCGTTCCGGCGTCCCTCGGGCGAAGTTCTCGTTATCGAAAAACAACGAGTAATTGGAGCCGACGCCGATGACCAATAACAACGCAACGAGATGAAAAATGCTGAGCGCATGTCCCGTGATGAGCAGCAAAGCGACGGTGACGACGACCGCCGCCAGCAGCGGTGCGAGCACTCGCAAGGCGCGTCCGACACTGCGCAAACTGATCAGCAGCAAGACCGTAATGGCGAGCGTGCCCAATAGCGCGTTGAGCAAAGCTTGGTGGCGATAGCTGCCGTAGAGTTGGTCCGATTCGTATTTCAAATCGATCAACGATACCCCCGGCGTTTGTAGGCCGGCGATGGTTTGCCGCAGGCGGGCCGCATCTTTCAGTCCACGCACCGGGAGTAACGCCAGCATTGAATCTTTGCGCGTGACCAGCATCCCGTCGACCTTGATGGCAAAGGCGGTGCCGGCCAGGGCGTCGCGATCCATCAACTGCGCGGATCGGCTGTGCGCGATCTGGTCCAAGAATGGCTGGAATAATCCACTTTGAAAAGGCATGCCATGAAGAGCCGCATCCAGATTGGCTTTCAGGGTAGGCATGTCCGGGAGCGAGGCTAGGCGTGTCTTCTGGCTTGCTTGGCTGGGCAAATAAAGGGAAGGCGCATCGAAACCCGTGAGCACGCCCGCCTCGATCAACGGGCGCAATGCGACGGTCAATTTTTCTGACAGTTGCAACGCCGCCTCTTGATCCGCCGCCCGTGCGGCCAGCAGCATGCCCACATCGGGCGCGCCGATATCGTTACGCAAGGATTCGTCAAGCTGTTTATCCGCCACCGGCACCGGGCTTAGGTTGCCGAGATCGTCGTTCCACAGCGCGGCGCGTTGCCACACCACGACGCCGAGCGCGACGGCGACCGCCACCCAAACCAGCGGCTTGAGTTTGGCCGGGTATCCCAACAAACCGAGCAAGCTTCGTTGCAACGCCGGGCTGATTTCGGCGCTGAAACCTTGCGGGATAAAATGCGGCAATACCCAACGCGTCACGGCCAGCGCCGTGACGATCCCGGCAATGGAGAAGAGCCCCAATTGCCCGAGGCCGGGAAAACCCGAGAATAACATCGCGCTAAACCCGGCTACCGACAGCAAGACGCCGAGGCGCAAGGTGGGCCAAATGCGCTCCAGCGTTTCCGTCGCATTGCGTTCGCGGGTCTGTTGCGTGAACAGGTAAATGGCGTAGTCGACCGCTTCGCCGATCAAGGTCACGCCGAAGCCCAAGGTGATGCCGTGCACGGAACCATAGCCGAGGCTGACGGCGGCGATCCCGACCAATACGCCGCTGCCGACCGGGAGAATGCCGAGAAAAACAATGCGCGGTGAACGATAAAACCACAGCAGCAGCGTGGCGATGAGGAGGGTCGCGATCAGGGACAGTTTCTGCGCATCGCCGCGGATGGCGTCGCGGGTGTTGATGGCGAAAATCCCCGGCCCGGTGACCAGCAGCTTCAGTTGTTTGCCGCCCGCGACT
>JAYTGZ010000221.1:0-22533 GCA_043733025.1 Pseudomonadota bacterium
GCAAACGCCAACGAAGCCCT
This sequence comes from Pseudomonadota bacterium, assembly GCA_043733025.1. Taxonomy (GTDB): domain Bacteria; phylum Pseudomonadota; class Gammaproteobacteria; order Burkholderiales; family JALYOK01; genus JALYOK01. The sequence continues at coordinate 21 of JAYTGZ010000221.1, forward strand.
CTTGTTGCGGGTGAGATTTCAGAAGTCCGGGACTACGCTCGTCTGCAAAATGCGCAATTTCACATAGTGGCATCAAAAATTGGCAATCAACGCTCAGGAGCAATTAGCAATGGGAGAAAAACGCCGTGTGCTTAAAAATTAGGCGGGCGGATTTTTAAAAAACAGGGGGTTTCTGCCAGGCACTAGTTATGCACAGCTTTGCCCGGATGCGGAAGTTAACGGCTTGGCGTGTAACTCTAAGTCTTTATCCCATCGTAAAAAACTGTAATTTCCACTTGACCTGGTATTTTTTTTCCCTTAAAGTGGGAAAATATAGGAAAAAGTGGAATTTTGTGGAATTTTAGTTGGACTAAAGACTCAGTATGTTTCAAGGATCAACGGCCCTCACGCTTGATGCCAAGGGAAGATTGGCAATTCCCACCAAGCATCGTGAGTTGATAAACGGCCAATCGACAGGAAAGTTAGTGCTCACTGGGCACCCGGATGGGTGCCTTTTGCTTTATCCAGCCGCAACGTTTGAGGGCGTTCGATCACGCCTCGTGGAGATTAGCGATACGAACGCGCGGGTGGCGTCGTGGAAACGGGTAATCGTCGGCATGGCGGAAGAAACCGAGCCCGATGGCCAGGGCCGGGTGTTGATTACTCCCGAGTTGCGCAAATACGCCGGCATGGAAAAACAACTAATGATGGTGGGCCAAGGCAATCGCTTCGAAGTTTGGGGCGAAGCGGCTTGGAATCAGCAACTTGAACAGATACGCGCCCAAAGCGGCCAAGCGATGCCTCAGGCGATGGAGAGTTTTACTTTGTGAGCGATGGCCTCGTCCACCGCACGGTCTTGCTGGAAGAGGCGGTGACGGCGCTGGCGATCAAAACGGATAGGGTTTATGTCGACGCAACCTTCGGTCGTGGTGGGCATAGTAGAAGAATTTTAGAATCGATCGGGCAGGCTGGACGGCTCATTGCATTGGATCGTGATCAAGCTGCGATCACGGCCGCGCAAGAGTTAAAAGACCCGAGGTTTCAAGCGCTGCATGCAAGTTTTGGTCGACTTCACGCGGCGCTGAGCACTGTGGGTGTGACGAAAGTGGCTGGGGTGTTACTGGACTTGGGCGTGTCATCGCCGCAATTAGATGACCCGAGCCGGGGATTCAGTTTTAGGCACGACGGGCCTCTCGACATGCGTATGGATCAAGGCCAAGAACAAGACGCCGCGCATTGGTTGAATCACGCGAGCGAGCAACAAATCGCGGAGGTCATAAAAGACTATGGTGAGGAGCGGTTTGCTAAGCAGATTGCAAGATCGATTATTACGGCACGGGGCGAACGGCCTCTTTCCACCACAAGGGAACTTGCCGCACTCGTGGCAGGGGCGGTCAAAACGCGCGAGCGCGGCCAAGATCCGGCGACGCGCACCTTTCAGGCTGTTCGGATTTTCCTCAATCGGGAGCTTGAAGAATTGGCGTTAGTGTTAGCTCAGGCGCTGGAACTATTGGAACCCGGCGGACGACTGGTGGTAATTAGTTTTCACTCGCTGGAGGATCGCGTGGTCAAACGTTTTATGCGCGATCAAGCCCATCCGGACCCGTTGCCATCGCGCTTGCCGCTGAAAGCCTCGGAATTGCCGCAACCTACGCTCAACATTGTCGGCAAACCGGTACATCCGTCGGATGCCGAGATTGCCACCAATTCACGGGCGCGCAGCGCCGTTTTGCGGGTCGCGGAACGGGTGGCGACATGAGCTACCCGGCGAGGGACCCGCGTAGCGGGATCGACGGTCAAGCGAATGGCGCCTGGCGCCGAAGCGATGTCGATTTCGTATTTCGAAATCTTGCTGAGGTGGCAATGTGAATTATCGGGCGAGAGACAGGCTATGACACGGCTCAACTTGATCCTGCTGGTGTTGCTGGTCGCGTGTAGCCTTGCGGTCGTAACGGCGCAACATCGCGCGCGCAAGGTTTTTATGGAACTGGCTCAAGAGCAAGATACCGCCGCCGCGTTGGACGTGGAATTCGATCGCTTGCGGTTGGAGCAGCGCACCTGGGCGATGCACTCGCGGATCGAAAAAGTCGCAAGGCAAAACCTCGGAATGCAGGCGCCGCAGGCGGACCGCACCCGCGTATTGAGTCTCGATGGAGTAACGCTTCAGCCATGAACCATGCGACGCGCAATCCAGCCCTTAGTCTGAAACTCGAAGGCTGGCGCTCGCGCCTGTTGTTGGTGTTGCTGTGTATGATGTTTCTCGGTTTGGCGGCCCGGGCGGCGTATCTGCAGGGTGTGCGGCGCGACTTTCTGCAGCAAAAGGGTGAGGCTCGCTACAGCCGGGTCATCGATTTACCTGCCAATCGCGGCGTGGTCTACGATCGCCACGGCGAGCCGCTCGCGATCAGCACGCCGATGGAATCCGTTTGGGCGAGTCCGCCGGATGTGAACATCAATGCCCCCCAGGTATTGAAGCTGGCGAAGCTTCTGAGTGTGGATCGAAAGGAAATCGAAGCCCGCCTGCAGGACAAGGGCCGTAGCTTTGTCTACCTCCGCCGTCAGGTATCGCCTAACCTCGCCGCGGCGGTGACGGCCCTCGACATTCCCGGGGTGTTCTTGCAGCGGGAGTATCGGCGTTACTACCCGGCTGGGGAGGTGATGGCCCACGTGTTGGGTTTCACCGGTATCGACGACAACGGGCAGGAAGGCATGGAGCTTGCCTTCCAGAGCACCCTCGCCGGATTGCCCGGCGCCAAGCGCGTCATCAAGGATCGCGCCGGCCGTATCGTCGAGGATGTGGAAAGCATCAGGTTGCCCCAGGACGGCAAACCGCTGACGCTCTCGATCGACAGCAAAATTCAATACCTGGCCTACCGCGAACTCAAGGCCGCAGTGCAAGCCCAGCGGGCGAAAGCCGGCGCGATCGTGGTGCTCGATGCACAAAGCGGCGAGGTGATGGCGCTAGCGAGTTTGCCCGATTTCAACCCGAACAATCGATTGCATGCCAAGCCAGCGCAGATACGCAACCGGCCGGTGACCGATATCTTTGAACCGGGCTCGACTCTAAAGCCGTTTACCGTCGCTGCTGCCCTCGACGCCGGCAAGGTCAGGCCCGACACGGTGATTTCGACGGCGCCCGGTTCCTATGTGATCGGTGGACGCACCATACGTGATGCGCATCCGCATGGCGAACTGACGGTCGCGGAAGTGATCCAAAAATCAAGCAATGTCGGAGCGGCAAAAATCGCGCTCTCGCTCCCCGCCAAAACCATGTGGGATTTGTTTATCAGCATGGGTTTCGGCGCGGCGCCCCATTCTGGTTTGCCCGGTGAGGCGGCGGGTAAGGTGCGTCCGTTTAAGACCTGGCGGCCGATTGAGCAGGCGACTATGTCTTACGGTCACGGCATTTCGGTGAGCCTGGTCCAACTTGCGCGGGCCTACATTCCGTTCGCAAGCGGCGGCGAAATCAAGCCGATCACTTTGTTGAAATCCGAGGCGGCGGTGGAAGGCAAGCGGATCATATCGGAACGTACGGCGCGCTCCGTAACCGCGATGCTGGAAATGGCGGTGCAGCCCGGTGGGACCGCGCCGAGGGCTCAGGTAGCGGGCTACCGTGTGGCCGGCAAGACCGGAACCGCGCATAAGCAGAGCGGCGGCGCCTATGCCGCGGACCGCTATGTATCGTCGTTTGTCGGGTTCGCGCCGGTATCGGCGCCACGCTTAGTCATCGCCGTAATGATCGATGAACCCTCCGCGGGGCAGTATTACGGCGGCGCCGTCGCCGCACCGGTATTTTCCAGAGTCATGGGAGAGGCGCTACGCAGCCTGTCGGTCACGCCCGACGCGCCGTTGAAGGAGTGGTCCGATCCCATCAACAACGCACCCGAAATCAAGGAAGAGGCCTAGCCTTGAACGTACTCCAACAACTAGCGCGGCTTGGAACTCGGATTACGCGGCTTACGGCGGACAGCCGGAAAGTCTCGCCCGGCATCGCCTTCGCGGCCTATCCGGGGGAGCGGGCGGATGGCCGCGCCTATATTCCCCATGCGATCGAACGCGGCAGCGATGCCGTGTTGTGGGAACAAGAGCATTTCCGCTGGAACGGGGATTGGAAAGTTGCCAACTTGGGCATCGCTCAGCTTCGCGAGCATGTCGGAGAAATCGCCAGCGCGGTGTATGGCCATCCGTCGCAACACCTATGGATGTTGGGCGTGACGGGGACGAACGGTAAGACGTCCGTGAGCCAGTGGTTGGCGCAATGCCTCAATGCCAATAAACGCAAGACGGCGATACTCGGTACTCTGGGCAATGGCTTTCTCGAGTCCCTGGAGCCGGCGATCAACACCACGCCGGACGCGATCGAGTTGCAGGAATATTTGGCGACCTACCGCGAGGAAGGGGCGGACACCGTGGCGATGGAAGTGTCCTCCCACGGCTTGGCGCAAGGCCGAGTCAACGGTGTGTTGTTCGACGTGGCGCTGTTTACCAATCTGTCGCGTGACCATCTCGATTATCACGGTGACATGGCGAGCTACGGCGCAGCGAAGGCCGGGTTGTTTGCCATGCCGGGCCTAAAGAACGCGGTGGTCAATCTGGACGATATATTCGGCATGGCTTTGGCAGGGAAACTGCGCAACAGCACAGTGCAAACCATAGGCTATGCAATCGATCAACGCGCAGACTTTGGTTTTCCCACATTGCGGGCGAAGGATCTCTATTTCTCCGCTCAAGGGTTGGCGTTTGAGGTCAGCAGCCCGTGGGGAAACGGCGCCGTCACCGCTCCCGTATTTGGCCGTTTCAACGCCTATAACGTGCTCGCGGTACTCGGGGGTTTACTTGCAAGCGACATTGGATTCGCGTCTGCGGTCAAGGCTATCGCTGGTATTCAGCCGTTGCCAGGTCGTATGCAGCGGCTCGGTGGCGGTGACCTGCCGTTGGTGTTGGTCGACTATGCCCATACACCCGATGCGCTGGAAAAGACGCTGGGCGCGGCGCGCGAACTGGTGGCCGGCAACGGCCGGTTGGTTTGCGTGTTCGGCTGCGGTGGCAACCGTGATCCGGGCAAGCGTCCGATGATGGGCGCCATCGCCGAAAGACTCGCCGACCGGGTGATTCTCACCAGCGATAATCCGCGCGACGAAGACCCGCGATCGATACTGAATGACATTCGCGGCGGCATGACCCGCGACTGCCAAATCGTGCCCGATCGCGACGCCGCGATAGCTCAATCCATCAGCCAATCGAACGCGGGCGACGTGATTTTGATCGCCGGCAAAGGCCACGAAAACTATCAAGAAATTCGTGCTGTGCGTCTCCCATTTAGCGATGTTGAGGTCACCAAGCAAGCCTTGGGAGTACAGCCATGATGACACTGCTCGAAGCGGCTGAGGCGATTGGTGCGCTCGCCTCCGGGCCAAACGTCCCGTTCATGGGCGTGTGTACCGATAGTCGCAATGTGATGCAAGGTGACTTGTTCGTCGCGCTAAAAGGCGAACGCTTTGACGGTCATGACTACATCCGCAGTGGGTTGAGTATTGGCGCCGTCGCGGCGATGGCCGATCTCAGTTGGCCGGTGCAAGATCTTGGCTTGCCGCTTCTGCGTGTTAAAGATACCCGGCTTGCCCTTGGAAAACTCGCTCAAGCATGGCGGGCATTGAGTAAGGCTTCGCTGGTCGCCATTACCGGCAGCAACGGCAAAACCTCGGTCAAAGAAATGGTGGCTGCTATCTTACGGGCAGAATTATGGAATGAAGGCGGCGGCGACGCGCAGGAAGGCTTATTGGCGACCGAAGGCAACCTCAACAACGACATCGGCGTACCGTTGACCTTGCTTAAACTACGCCCTCGGCATCGTTACGCGGTGGTCGAAATGGGCATGAACCATCTGGGCGAGATCGATTATCTATCCCATATGGCGAGCCCGGACATCGCCCTCATCAACAACGCGCAACGCGCTCACCTGGGGTTGCTTGGAACGGTGGAGGCGGTCGCTCACGCGAAAGGTGAGATTTTTTCCGGCCTGCGGCCAAATGGAATCGCCATTATCAATGCCGATGATCCCCATGCTTACGTGTGGCGCGAATTGGCCGGTGTGCGCCGACGGCTTGAATTCGCGCTGTCGCAGCCGGCGGCGGTATCGGCGCGCTACAGCTTAACGGCGTTCGGTAGCCGCATCGATTTTCGTACGCCGTTGGGTGAAATATCGACCCAACTGCAGGTTCCTGGCGTACACAACGTCCATAACGCGCTTGCCGCCTGTGCCGTCGCAGTGGCCCTGGACGTCAAGCCCGTTAGCATCAGCGCGGGTCTGAGGGCTTTTGCTGGGGTGAAGGGCCGCATGCAGCGCAGAAGCGGGTTGCAAGGCGCCGTGCTGATCGACGATACCTATAACGCCAACCCGGATTCGGCGATGGCGGCGTTGGATGTGTTGGCGCAAATGCCTGGCACAAAAATCTTTGTGTTGGGAGACATGGGAGAAATCGGTCCCGACGGCGATGCGCTGCATGGCGCTATCGGACTGTACGCCAAGGAACGGGGCGTCGATCGGCTATTCAGCCTGGGCGAGTTGTCCCGTCAAGCGGTGTCGAAATTCGGTGACGGCGCGACGCTGTACGTTAGCGCGGAGGATCTGATCGCCAACCTCCGCCCGCTGGTCCATAGCGGCGTGACCGTACTGATCAAGGGTTCCCGCTTCATGAAAATGGAGCGGGTCGTGAACGCACTCGTCATCGACCCTGCTTACGCCTGACCATGCTACACGCGCTGGCTGAATACCTATCCCAAGACATTCGAACCTTCAACGTGTTCAGCTACATCACGTTGCGCGCCGTGTTGGCGAGCATGACAGCACTGGCCATTACTTTTTTCGTCGGGCCGACCATGATACGCAAACTCACGGCTTATAAAATAGGACAATCGATTCGCGACGACGGACCGCAAACCCACTTGATCAAAGCCGGTACGCCGACCATGGGAGGGGCGCTGATTCTCGTGGCTATCGGCGTTACCACTTTACTGTGGGCCGACCTGAGCAACCGCTACATTTGGATCGTGCTGTTGACAACCCTGGGTTTCGGCGCCGTGGGCTGGGTCGACGACTATCGCAAGGTCGTGTACCGCAATCCAAAGGGGCTATCCGCCATGACGAAATTTTTCTGGCAATCGGTGATCGCCATCGCCGCCGGTACGTATCTCTCATACAGCGCGAAATTGCCGGTGCAGACGGAATTAATCGTGCCATTCTTCAAGACCGTTGCAATTCCGTTGGGTGCCCTGGGATTCATCATCCTCACGTATTTCGTGGTCGTGGGCACCAGCAATGCGGTGAATCTGACGGACGGGCTGGATGGCCTCGCCATCATGCCGACCGTCATGATAGGCAGCGCCCTTGCAGTGTTTGCTTACGTTGCCGGCAACGCAGTGTTCGCCCGTTATCTCGGGTTGCCCAACATACCCGGGGCTGGTGAGTTGTGTGTATTCTGCGCCGCGCTCGCCGGCGCGGGATTGGGTTTTCTTTGGTTTAACGCTTATCCCGCCGAGGTGTTCATGGGTGATGTGGGCGCTTTGGCGCTAGGTGCGGCGCTCGGCATGATCGCCGTGATCGTGCGGCAAGAAATTGTGTTGTTCATCATGGGCGGCGTGTTCGTGATCGAGACCCTGTCGGTGATGGTGCAAGTGAGCTACTTTCGCTACACCAAGCTCAAGTTTGGCGTCGGCAAGCGCATTTTCTTGATGGCGCCGCTGCACCATCACTTCGAACAGAAGGGCTGGAAAGAGAACCAAGTGGTCGTGCGCTTTTGGATTATCACCATGATGTTGGTGTTGTTTGGCCTGTCGACCTTGAAACTGCGATGAGCAAAGACGATGGCGCTCGCGATCGCGGATAAACGCTGGCTGGTCCTGGGTCTAGGCGACACGGGTCTGTCGCTAACGCGCTGGTTATGTGGACGCGGGGCGAAGGTGCGAGTTGCCGATACTCGAAATAATCCGCCCCATGCCGCCAAGCTCAAGCGCGATTTCAGTGGCGTCGAATTGCACACCGGCCCCTATCGTCCCGCTACTTTCAGCGATATCGATGGGATCGCGATCAGTCCCGGCGTCCCCCTGCGCGAGCCGCTGGTTCAGGACGCGACGGCACGTGGAATTCCGGTAGTAGGCGACGTGGAATTGTTCGCTCAAGCGCTAGCCGGTAAGCGAAACCCACCGAAGGCAATCGGGATCACGGGTTCCAACGGCAAGTCGACCGTGACGATGATGGTGGGAGAGCTTTGCAAAGCGGCGGGTCTGAATACCATGGTCGCCGGCAATATCGGATTGCCTGTACTCGATGCCTTGACGGAATCGGAAGCGAATCCACCCGACGCCTATGTGCTCGAGTTGTCCAGTTTTCAACTGGAAACCACATCGAGTCTGGTGCTCGATGCGGCGGCCATGCTGAACCTGACGCAAGATCACCTAGATCGCTATGACTCGATGGATGCCTATGGCGCGGCCAAGGCACGTATTTTCACCCATTGCCGTCACCAAGTGTTGAACCGGGACGATTCCTTCAGTATGGCGATGCTTAGGCCCGGGTCGCGTAGTTCCTATTTTGGCCGCTCGCCGCCCCTCGGCGCCGGCCACTGGGGCATGGGTTCGCTAGGCTGCGAAGCCTGGTTGTTTGACGATCAGGCGCCACTTATGCCCGCGGCGGAATTGCCGCTCGCCGGTGGGCACAATGCCGCGAATGCGCTCGCTGCCTTGGCCCTGGCGCGATCGATCGATTTGCCCTATGAACCATTGTTGGGCGCATTAAAGCGTTTTCGCGGGCTGCCCCATCGCGTGGAAAAGGTGATGGAGATCGGCGCCGTGGGTTTCTACGATGACTCGAAAGGCACCAACGTTGGCGCGACCGTTGCCGCGCTAGACGGGATGAACGAAAGGGTGGTGCTGATTGCCGGCGGCGACGGCAAGGGCCAAGACTTTTCTCCGCTGCAAGATGTGGTCGCTAAACACGCGCGTGCTGTGGTGCTCATCGGCCGTGACGCAGGCCTGATCGCCACTGCCATCGCCGCGAGTGGTGTACCGGTCCTGCGCGCCCAGACCATGGACGAGGCGGTGCGCATGTCGTTTCAAGCCAGCGAACCGGGCGACCGCGTGCTGTTATCGCCGGCCTGCGCCAGCTTCGATATGTTTAATAACTACGCACATCGTGCCCAGGTATTCATCGATGCGGTTCGCGCGCTGGCGGCGCAGCAGCGTGCCTCAAATCATGGGGCGGCGTGACATGTTCTATACCGCTGCTCGCCCACAGCGGCCGGAATACGATCCGCTACTCGTCTGGGCCACGCTGGTGCTACTGGCGCTCGGTTTAGTGATGGTGTATTCCGCTTCCATCGTCAGCGCCGAGAGCAGCCGTCATTCCGGCTACCAGAGCACCTACTTCTTGATCCGCCATGGAATCTATGTCGCGATCGGCCTCTGTGCGGCGGTGGCGGCGTTCCAGTTTCCGCTGCGTGTATGGCAGCAAGGCGCGCCCTACTTGTTCCTAGCCGGTGTCCTGTTGTTGTTGCTGGTGTTGATTCCCGGCGTCGGTCGCGAAGTCAACGGTAGCCGGCGTTGGATAGGGCTCGGCATCATTAATATCCAGCCATCGGAGCTGGCGAAGTTCTTTGCCGTGCTCTATGCCGCGGACTACACGGTGCGTAAAGCGGCCTTCATGGACAGTTTCAAAAAGGGCTTTCTCCCCATGCTCGGTGTGATGTTATTGACTGGCGGGCTGCTGTTGCGGGAACCTGACTTTGGCGCATTCGTCGTGATCATGGTCATCGCCATGGGAATCTTGTTTTTGGGTGGGATGAACTGGCGGTTGTTCGCGGGCTTGATCGTCCTATCCAGCCTTGGGTTCGTACTGCTGATCATGACCTCGCCCTATCGCATGCAGCGGGTACTGGGCTTCATGGATCCTTGGGCGGATCCCTTCGGTAAAGGGTACCAGTTGAGCCACGCCCTGATCGCCTTTGGACGGGGCGAGTGGTTCGGCGTCGGACTCGGCGGAAGCGTCGAGAAGCTGTTGTATCTACCGGAAGCCCACACGGATTTCTTGCTCGCAGTCATCGCCGAAGAACTGGGTTTTGCCGGTGTGTGCGTGGTCCTCTCCCTATTCCTATTCGTCGTTTACCGCGCCTTCATTATCGGCCAGCAATCGGCTTCCCTCGAGCGCTATTTCTCCGCCCTCGTTGCTCAGGGCATCGGTCTCTGGCTCGCCGTTCAGGCGGCCACCAACATCGGCGTCAACATGGGTGTGTTGCCGACCAAGGGCCTGACCTTACCGCTGCTAAGTTTCGGCGGCAGCGGCATCGTCGCGAATTGCATGGCCCTGGGCGTGTTAATTCGAACCGACTGGGAGAATCGTCAGCTTATGAAGGGGGTGACGCTATGAACTACACCATCCTGATCATGGCGGGCGGCACCGGCGGCCACATCTTTCCCGCTCTGGCAGTAGCCGATCGCCTCAAGCAAGAGGGCTGGCGCGTCGTCTGGCTCGGAACACTCAATGGAATGGAAGCACGAGTCGTTCCGGGTCGCGGCTATCCGATGGAATACATCGCGTTCTCCGGGGTGCGCGGTAAAGGGCTGTTGCGCATGCTCATGTTGCCGCTGGCATTGGTGTGGGCGTTTTGGCAATCGGCACGCATCATACGTACTGTGCGGCCCGACGTCGTGTTGGGCGTAGGCGGGTATGTCACTTTTCCGGCAGGCATGATGGCGTCGTTGCTCAATCGACCGTTGGCCATACACGAACAGAATTCCGTTGCCGGTTTAAGCAATCGCGCCTTGGCGGTAGTCGCGGATCGCATTCTGGCCGGTTTCCCGCAAGCCTTCGAGGAGATCATCGCCAGCCCCATCGCTCGATTCCTCAAACCTAACGTTAAGGTTGAATGGACCGGCAATCCCGTGCGCGCGGAGATCACGGCACTGCCCGATCCGGCGGGTCGCTTCGCCGAAAGGCAAGGTAGTCTCAATTTGCTAGTGGTGGGTGGCAGCCTGGGCGCGCAGATTTTGAATCAAGTTGTACCCCAAGCATTGGGCCTATTGGATCCGACGCAACGTCCACGCACCACCCATCAAGCGGGCGAGAAGCATATTAGCGATCTTCGAAGCGCGTATTCGAAAGCCGGTGTCGTCGCCGAACTCAAACCGTTCATTGACGATATGGCGGCCGCGTACGGAACCTGCGATCTGATTATTTGCCGCGCGGGCGCGCTGACGATCGCCGAGATCTGCGCCGCGGGGGTCGCGAGCATACTGGTGCCCTTCCCGCACGCCGTCGACGACCATCAAACGATGAACGCCCGTTTTCTGGGCAATGCGGGCGCCGCTGTTCTAGTACCGCAGCGGGAACTGACACCGCAGCGCCTGGCGGACATCATCAAAGCATTTACGCGCGACCAATTACAGCGGATGGCAAGCAAAGCGCGCGCCCTGGCCAAGCCCGAGGCCGCGAACCAGGTGGCCCATGTTTGCATGGAGTTGGCGCATGCAGCATAGGGTGAAGAAAGTGCATTTCGTCGGAATCGGCGGCGCCGGTATGAGCGGCATCGCAGAAGTGATGTTGACCCAGGGCTACCAAGTCAGTGGTTCCGACCTGGGCAGTAACACCGCGACCCAGCGGCTCGCGTCACTGGGCGCACGCGTCATGTTCGGCCACGCCACCGAGAACATTCAGGGCGCTGACGTGGTGGTTGTCTCGACGGCAGTGAAATCCGATAACCCGGAAGTGATTGCCGCGCGCAGCCAGCGTGTTCCGGTCGTGCCCCGTGCCATGATGCTGGCGGAGTTGATGCGCCTGAAGCAGGGTATCGCCGTCGCCGGCACCCACGGCAAGACCACGACCACGAGTTTGATCGCCAGCATTTTGGCCGAAGCTAACATGGACCCGACGTTCGTGATCGGCGGCCGGCTCGAGGCGGCAGGTGCGAACGCACGCCTCGGCCGCGGCGAGTTCATCGTCGTCGAAGCCGATGAGTCCGACGCCTCATTTCTATACCTGCAACCCGTACTGGCCGTAGTCACCAATATCGACGCGGATCACATGGAGACCTACGGCCACGATTTCGAAAAATTGAAATCCGCCTTCGTCGATTTCCTCGAGCATTTGCCGTTCTACGGCCTCGCTGTATTGTGTGCCGACGATCCCCACGTCAATGCCATCATCCCGCGGCTCAGCAAACCGGTGATGACCTACGGCACGTCCGAGGGGGCGAGCGTTCGCGCGATCAATATAAGGGCCGACGCCGGGCGCATGCATTTTCAAGCGGTGATCGGCGACACGCGTTTGAACACCAGCGCCGCCAACCTATCAATCACACTAAATCTCGCTGGCAACCACAACGTGTTGAATGCGTTGGCCGCGATTGCGGTCGCATTAGAAATTGGCGCCTCCGGCGACGCTATCGTCAAAGCGCTGGCAGAGTTCAAAGGCGTCGGACGGCGTTTCCAATGCCATGGAGAAATTGATTTACCTAGCGGCGGCTCGTTTAGCCTGATCGACGATTACGGCCATCACCCGGTCGAAATGGCCGCGACCATCGCCGCGGTGCGTGGGGCCTACCCGGATCGCCGCATGGTGCTTGCCTTCCAGCCCCATCGCTATTCGCGCACACGGGATTTGTTCGAAGATTTCGTGAAAGTGTTGTCAACGGTGGATGGCTTGTTGCTCACCGAAGTCTATGCCGCGGGCGAAGCACCGATCGTCGCGGCCGATGGGCGTGCGCTAGTACGCGCGGTACGCTTGGCCGGAAAAGTCGAACCGATGTTCGTCGATCGGGTTCAAGACTTGCCCCAGACTATCTTGGAGACCGCGAAACCAGGAGATGTGGTGTTGACCATGGGCGCCGGCTCCATAAGCCAAGTACCGGGACTGCTTGCTCACGCGCATGATGGCCAATCGGAACTGGCGCCCACATGAGTCAAGCCAATGCCAAGAACCCGGATTTTGCCGTACGAGGCGAGATGCGATACCAGGCGCTGGAACGCGAAATCCGCATCATCGGGGAATCGCACTAATGGCGATGGGACAATTTGGCAAGGTAGCGGTGTTGTTAGGCGGAAGATCGGCGGAACGCGAAGTCTCGCTGCTCAGTGGTACCGCCGTGCTGGCGGCGTTGCGCGGCCGCGGCGTCGACGCCCACGGTTTTGATCCGGCACAACGCCCGCTGGAAGGGTTGCGACAGGATGGTTTCCAGCGCGTGTTCATTGCGCTCCACGGCCGCTACGGCGAAGACGGCACGGTGCAGGGTGCGTTGGAGTTGCTCGGCATCCCCTACACCGGCAGTGGCGTCATGGCCTCCGCGTTGGCGATGGACAAATGGCGCACCAAACTTATCTGGCAATCCGTCGGCATTCCGACGCCGAGCTTCGAAATGCTTAACGCCGATAGCGATTTTTCCGCTGCCGCGGAGAAGCTGGGTTTGCCGCTCATCATTAAGCCTTCGCAGGAAGGCTCCACCATCGGATTGACCAAAGTCACGCAAATTGAGCAAATGGCGAACGCCTATGCCCTCGCGGCGAAACACGATCCGATGGTGTTGGCCGAGCAATTTATCTCCGGTTGGGAAATTACCGCGGCCATTCTCGGCGACACCGCGCTGCCCTTGATTCGCATTGAGGCGGCGAGCGGTTTGTACGACTACCACGCTAAATATTTCGCCGACGATACGCGGTATTTTTGCCCAAGCGGATTGCCGCCGCCACAGGAGCAAACGTTACAAGCTCTGGCGACGCGAGCTTTTCAGATCGTTGGTTGTAGCGGTTGGGGGCGCGTCGATGTCATGTTGGATCAGCAGGGTGCGCCGTACCTGCTCGAGGTCAACACCTCGCCAGGGATGACTAGCCACAGCCTGGTGCCCATGGCGGCGAAGGTTCACGGCTTGGAGTTCCCCGATTTGGTGATTCGAATTTTGAAATCGGCGCATGTCGGATAGGCGCGGCAACACGCGAAAACCCGCACCAGGACTCGTTCCTGGCGTGACCTATCGCCGCGGCAGCATGGGCCAAACAAAATCGGGGCGAGCCGAATCGATTCCCATTGCCAATTGGTTTAGCGTCGACCACATGAATGGGCTCGCCAATTGTTTGCTATTGATCGCCGCCTCGCTCGCAATTTACATCGCCTTCCATGGGCTAAGCCGTGCCAGCATTTTCAGCTTACATCGTATTTTCGTGAGCCAGCCCGTGAAACAAGTGGACGAAGTCGTGCTTGTGAACATGATGCGCTCGCTTCAGGGAGATTTTTTGAGCGCGGACCTCGCCGAAGCACGGGACAAAATCGGCAAACTTTCTTGGGTCCGGCATGTGGATGTCCGGCGCGAGTTTCCGGATCGGTTGAATTTCACCATTGAGGAGCACGAGGCCCTCGCACGCTGGGGCGATGAGGCGTTGATCAATAGCTACGGCGAAGTGTTTGAGGCGGACTATAACAGTGCGCTACCTGCGTTCTCCGGCCCAGGCGGCAGCGAGGGTGACGTGCTTGATTTTTATGGCCGCAGCAAGTCGGCTTTGGCTGCCCTCGGGTTGTCGCCCGTTGCGATCGCATTATCTCCGCGCCGCGCGTGGCGCCTCACACTCGATACCGGTTTGGTGTTGGAATTGGGTCGCGATCGCATCGACGAACGGTTGGCCGTATTTGTCCGCGCTTACCCAATGACGTTTTCGCGACTGCCGGCGGGTAAAGGCACCGTGGACCTGCGTTACGACGGCGGGTTTGTGGTGAAGAACGGTTTGGGCAGTGGGCTTTTGAAGAAGGGAAGTGTGCAAGGTAACAAAGGATGATCAACAAAAATCGGGAGTACAAGAATCTAATCGTCGGTCTGGATATTGGGACATCCAAGATCGTCGCCATCGTCGCCGAGGTGACACCTGAAGGCCGGTTGGAAATCATCGGCATGGGCAGCCACCCGTCCCGTGGCCTAAAAAAAGGTGTCGTCGTCAATATCGAAACGACGGTGAATGCGATCCAGCGGGCGTTGGAAGAGGCCGAATTGATGGCCGATTGCAAGATACGCGAAGTGATCACCGGCATCGCCGGTAGCCACATCAAGAGCTTTAACTCCCACGGCATGGTGGCGATCAAGGACAAGGAGGTCGCCCAGGCCGATGTCGATCGCGTCATCGAGACGGCGCGCGCCGTCTCGATCCCGATGGATCAGCAGATATTGCATATCCTCACGCAAGAGTTCGTGATCGACGGCCAAGAAGATGTGCGCGAGCCCTTGGGGATGGCGGGCGTGCGTCTGGAAGTGAAAGTCCATATCGTCACCGGCGCGGTGAGCGCGGGGCAGAACATCATGAAATGCGTGCGCCGTTGCGGGCTCGAGGTGCGTGATCTGATTTTGCAGCCATTGGCTTCCGCCATGGCGGTGCTATCGGAAGACGAGAAAGACCTTGGCGTATGCCTGGTTGACATAGGCGGCGGCACGACCGACATCGCCGTCTTCACCGAAGGCGCCATTCGCCACACCGCCGTCATCCCCATCGCCGGTGACCAGATCACCAACGACATCGCCATGGCGCTGCGCACCCCAACCAAGGACGCCGAAGACATCAAAGTCGCCCACGGCTGCGCCCTGCGCCAATTGGCGAGCACCGAGGAGACCGTGGAAGTGCCCGGTGTTGGCGAGCGCGGCGCGCGGCAGTTGTCGCGGCAGACTCTGGCGGAAGTGATCGAACCTCGAGTCGAAGAATTGTATTCGCTGGTACAGGCGGAACTGCGACGCAGCGGCTTCGAGGAGTTGATGTCGTCGGGCATCGTTCTGACCGGCGGTTCCAGCATCATGCAAGGCATGGTGGAGTTAGGCGAGGAAGTGTTTCATATGCCGGTGCGGCTGGGGGTACCGAATTACGCGGGCGGGTTGGCCGAAGTGGTGAAGAGTCCGCGTTATTCCACCGGCGTGGGATTGATATTGGCTGGTCATGAGCAACATAAACGCAATCAGATCATCAAGCTGTCTACGAGTTCGTTTCAGCAAATTTTGGAACGCATGAAAAATTGGTTCAAAGGTAATTTTTAAGTATCGTTTTTGGTTAACTTCACGGAGGACGTAAAATGTTCGAAATCATCGAAAATCTTTCTCAAGACGCAACGATTAAAGTGATCGGCGTGGGCGGCTGCGGCGGCAATGCGGTAGACCACATGATCAATAACGGCGTATCCGGCGTGGAATTCATCTGCGCCAACACCGATGCCCAAGCGCTGAAACGCAGCCAAGTGAAAAACGTCATTCAGATTGGCGGCAGCTTGACCAAAGGCCTGGGCGCGGGCGCGAATCCCGAGATCGGCAAGCAAGCCGCCGAGGAAGATCGCGAGCGTATCGCCGAAGCGATCCAAGGTGCGGATATGCTGTTCATCACCGCCGGCATGGGGGGCGGGACCGGCACGGGTGCCGCGCCCGTCGTCGCGCAAGTGGCGAAGGAACTCGGCATCTTGACCGTTGCCGTTGTGACCAAGCCCTTCGCCTTCGAAGGTAAGCGTATGCGCATCGCCCAAGCCGGCATCGAAGCGCTGTCGCAATATGTCGATTCATTGATCATCATCCCCAACGACAAGCTGATGGAAGTGTTGGGCGAAGATGTTGGCTATCTCGAGGCCTACAAGGCAGCCAACGACGTGTTGCGTGGCGCCGTGGCGGGCATTGCCGAAATCATTAACTGCCCGGGCTTGGTCAATGTCGACTTCGCGGACGTCAAAACCGTTATGTCTGAAATGGGTGTTGCGATGATGGGATCGGCACAAGCCGCCGGCATCGATCGCGCTCGCATGGCGGCGGAACAAGCGGTAGCGAGCCCCTTGTTGGAAGACGTGAATTTGTCCGGCGCGCGCGGCGTGCTGGTCAATATCACGGCCGGTCAAACCATGAAACTCAAAGAGGTTCACGAAGTGATGAATACCATACGCGGCTTTACCGCCGATGATGCGACGGTGATATTCGGCAGCGTTATCGATCATGAAATGGGCGAAAACTTGCGCGTGACCATCGTCGCGACCGGCTTGGGTGGCGTCTTGGGCCGTCATCAATCCAAACCCTTTGCCGTCATCAAGAACGGTACGGACCACAGCGCCATGGAAGTCGACTACGGAGCGCTCGCAGCGCCAGCGGTGATGCGCCGTCGTCGCGATAACACGGTTGAAGCGCTCAAGCAATCGGGCGTGGAACTGCTCGATATCCCGGCGTTTTTGCGCAAGCAAGCTGACTAGATCGATGCAAAACTACTGCGCGAACCGATTTTCGTCCCGCGGTGCTCAATGTACTGGTCGTACACCTGTGCGCCTCGGATGAAACTCGGCTCGCTCGCTGCGCTTTGCATCGACCTAGGAAGACGACTATGGATCATTGGGCAATGCCACAACACAACCAATGAAACCCTCGATCTTTGCCCAGACCATGCGGAATGTGCTATTATTTTCAGTTATTTACGCAATCCTCTTGCGTAATCGGACAAATGATTAAACAACGCACAATCAAGACGGTGATACACGCGACTGGGGTCGGTTTACACTTGGGTCAAAAGGTTTATATGACCCTGCGGCCGGCGCCCGTCAATACCGGTGTGGTTTTCGTACGCAGCGATCTGCCGCAGCCCGCGACTATCCAGGCGGAGGCAACCCGCGTCGGCGATACGCGTCTTTCCACGTGTTTGGAAAGTAATGGTGTGCGCGTCGCCACCGTCGAGCATTTGATGTCCGCCATCGCTGGGTTGGGTATCGATAATTTGTTTGTAGACCTCACGTCCGTGGAAGTGCCGATCATGGATGGCAGCGCGGGTCCGTTCGTTTTCTTGCTGCAAAGCGCAGGCATGGAAGAACAAACCGCTGCGAAAAAATACATACGCATCATTAAGCCCTTGAAGGTGACAGACGGCGACAAATGGGCCCAGTTCGAACCTTTCAACGGCTTCAAGTTGACCTACACCATTGCTTTCGATCACCCGGTGTTCGACGCTGCGAATTCCAGCGTGACGGTTAACTTCGCTGCTACGTCCTATGCGAAAGAGGTCAGCCGTGCGCGCACGTTTGGCTTTATGCAGGATGTGGAAAATTTGCGTTCCATGGGTTTGGCGCAAGGTGGCTCGCTCGACAATGCCATCGTCATGGACGAGTACCGTGTGTTGAACGAAGACGGTTTGCGTTATCAAGACGAGTTCGTGCGCCACAAGATACTTGATGCCATAGGCGACCTTTACTTACTCGGTCATCCCGTGATCGGTGCGTTCCAAGGATACAAAGCCGGTCACGCGCTGCATAACCGTTTGTTGCGCGAACTCCTCGCGAAAAAATCCGCATGGGAGTTCGTGACGTTTGATTCCGTCGAAGCGCTACCCCAGGGTTTCTTCGGGTTGAGCGCACAGCCGGCCTAAATTTAATTCGTTCGCCGGCGACATGGTTCTGTTTCGCCTAATTGTCGTCGTCCTTTTCGCCGCCCTCGGCATCTGCGTGGTGCTGTGGGTATTCACCCGCGATCGGCGCTATCTGGCCTACGCGGGCCAGATATTCAAAGTTGGCTTAATCGTCATATTGGTTGTGCTGGCCCTGTTTGCGATCGAGCGCGTGATTTAGCGTAGTGTTGCGTACTTAACGCTACACTAGCTTGACTTGATCCGAGTCTGACGGGTAACCAAAAGCGCGACTTCTTCTTTCAGCGGGGAGGGTGGCAAATCCTCGGCGAGTTTGCGCAAACTTTGAATCGCCTCCCGGCTCATCCTTGATTTGAGGCGGCGGCTCGATTCAGTTTTTTGGGCTAAGGGGTCAACTTGCACACTCACGCGAACTTCGATAAGCTGTTGAAGTTGCTGCGATATCTTCTGTGTTACTTCCGGCAACACTTGTTTTAGTTTGGCCGCCGCCGCGCCGTTTTCAGCAAAAATAATCAGTGTTCCATCGCGAAAAGAGCCCACCTGGCCAAGTTTTGCCAAGGATGGCGGAACGAACTGAGTATAGAGCCGCTGGAGGTAGCTCAATTCGGATAGCCGCCTTAACAGCGGTTTCAACGCAGGTTCCGCTTGAATGAAGGTGGTAAGCGCGCGTACCGACATATTGCCGCATAACGAAGGCGAAGATGGACATTATCATATTTGCCGATCGTTCGGGCAAGGTGCAGCCTCTTCCAATGGGCGTAGACCCAACACTCGTGTCACCAGCGGCCAAATCGATCAAAACAGAGCCAATCGGGCGTTCATGTCGAGATCAAACCGGCCATACGGGTTCACGTGCTCCCAAATCAGCGAGGTCAGCGCCGCGTAGTCGCGGGGTGTGAGCTTTCCCTGCCAATGCAGGGTAGACCCAACACTCCTGTCACCAGCCGCCATTTGAATCGTTCGATCGGCCGCCCTCGGCCAGTAGCCGTCATCCGATATTTAGAATTGGTCACCCGAAACCTGTCGTTCAACGGATGAAGTTCGGATTATGAACCAACCGAATTTTTGATACTATGTACCATGCTTATCGGGTTGTCACACACAACACCCCGAGCCCAATTGACATCGCACAGATGGCCCAAATACGGCGTGATGCGATTTGCCAGAGCAAACCCATGGCAAAGCACTTCCAAAAATCGTGCCTCGACACGCTGCCGTGCGAGCCGGCAATGCACCTTGTATGCACCGGTGCGTGACAACCCGATAAGCACGCTATGTACTACCTGCGGTCCGCGTATACACACGTGCCGCATACACAGCGCATAAGGAAAACTGCCCCCCTATCGCGTCGATCGCCTCGTCTGGCGCGCCAGTTTGCAATCCAAAATCTTGACACCGCCATGATCGAAATTTAGCAGTTCTGATCAATACAATCGATTTTTTATACGGTGCTCGATTATTATGGATGAAATTCTGTTCATTGAGAACCTCAGCGGCAGTTCCGTTCTAGCGACCTTTTATAACAAGCAGGAATTCTGACTATGCGCAAAGCGTTCATTTGCCATTCGAGCGATGACAAAGAGTATGTGCGCTTTGTCGCGAAGAAATTGCGCAGGGCCAACGTTGTATTTGATGAGTTTTCCTTCGCGCCGGGGCAAGATTTCCGTGAGGAGATTCTCACACACCTCGATCAATCGTCCCTTTTCGTATTTCTCGCATCAAGCCAATCCATCCAGTCTACGTGGTGCAAGTACGAGATCGACCAAGCCCATCTCAAGAGAATGGATGGAGGAATTTCGGGTCAACTGGCGATCATAATAGACCCGAAAGTTTCATTTGCGGACTTGCCCGCTTGGATGCGCAAAGCAAAGGCGTTAGTACAACCACGGCCATCCCAAGCTGTCCGAGACATTCAACAGTCATTGTTCGCAATCTCGCCGGCTGGGGCTAGCAAACCGTTCCTTGGAAGACAAACTCTTCAGACGGAGTTTGCCGACGCTCTTGCGAAAGGCGTTCCCCATCTTTTTATCATCAATGGACTGGAGGGAATCGGCCGGCGCAGCTATTTGGAGCGTGCCAGCTCAGATAGTTTAGGCCTTCATTTGGGACCATTTTTCTTGATCGATGAAACACACGCGATCGAAGACCTCTACCTCAACATATTAGAGGAAACAGCCGACATAGGCACCCGGAAGGACTTGGCGACCGAAATCGCGCAATTCGGTGTGCTTGACGCAGGGCGACAACTTAAAGAAGTTGCGACAAAGCTTCACCTACTATGCGGCGACCGCAACTTGCCATGCTTCGTCGATCGTGGTGGAATTTTAGAGGACGCAGGCGAATACAAGGAAACATTTGTCGAATTAATCGGCGAGTTTCTAACGAACGATGAAGACCACTATCTCTCGTTTATCCATAGGAGAAAACCAGTAATTCGCCAACTAGCGCATGCAAAGGAAGTGTTTACTCAAACAGTTCAACCGCTTTCAGTAAATGATACTAGGTTACTTCTCGGCCAGTTGTTTAGGCGCGACAGTATCACTGCGGACAAAACAAAAATTGATGAGATAGCACCAATCATTGGTGGGTATCCCCCCGCCGCGCATTTCGCGACCTTATATGCAAAGTCATATGGCATTGATACAGTTCTAGCAGATCGATCGATATTGGCTGACTTTAAGGCACGGAACTTCTCGCGTTTCTTGGCGGACCTCAAGCTCGGCGACGCCGCGTGGCTGTGTCTTCAATATCTTTGTTCCGAGGTTGCCGTACCTTTACCTGCAATTGCGATTGCGATTGGCGAAGACTCGGAGGCCACTGCCTCAATTGTCAGGAGTCTCATTGATCAAAGTCTAGTTATAGTTTTTGGGGATAGCTATTCACTTTCCCCCCCATAGACGAAGCGGTAACGCGAGTGAAGGGATATATGTCCAGCGAACAATACAGTCGTATTGCAGACGGCCTTACGATTGCTTTCTGGACAAATGAAGATGTCGCGCCTTCTCTACACGTTGTTGACGCAACGCTCCACGCCGTAGCAAGAAGTAACAATCCCTCGTTAAAGAAGTACGTCGATTTAGTTCGGCCCTCAACCATACACCGCCTAGCGATTGAGTGTTACCACCGCCAGCAATGGATATCGGCTATGGAATATGCGAAGCGCGTAGAGAAGATGGATCCCCGGCGTAGGGACGTTTGGGCTATCCATTTCAAGGCCTTAGTCAAGCTTGAATGGTGGGTCGAAGCACAACAAGTGTTACGTGACATCGAGGCCAAGCGAGACCGGATCGCATACTACCTAAAGGGCTTTATGCTTCGCAGGCGGGGTAAGCACCAAGAAGCGTGCGGGGCATTTGAATCTGCTTTGCGTGCAGGCGATAAAGCTAATGCGGTCTATCGCGACTACGCAGATTCGCTCTATCGCTTGGGTCGTTTCAAGAAGGCTGCGGAAATGGTCAAGGTGGTACTGGACCGCGATCCCGAAAACGTATTTATTCTCGATCTTCTCGCTCGCGTGCATCTTCACTCTGATCGCCCAGACGATGCGGAAGAAATTATCAAATTGTTAGAGAGATACGATCTCTCGAAGCGTTTCGTACATCACAGAAAAGCGGCTTTACTGTGTAAGAAATCGCTTTGGGACCTAGCGTTAATCGAAGCTGGCGCCGCCTGCGGAACCGGTTTTTCTCCGTTCGAGGCATTTGCACAACAAGCGAATATCCTAATTGAGTTGAACAGATTCGGAGAAGCAAAGTCCGCCATTGAGGAATTGGAAAGAAAATTTCGCACACAGGGAAGAGACGTTCGACATGGTCTTTCCTGCAAATTGCTGCTACGTGAAAACCTCTGGCGCGAGGCTAGGTCGGTTTGGGATCAGTTAGAGGACAAACAAAAGCCAATTCATCGGAGATTGCTCCTCAACATCTATTTGAGAATGGGAAAAGATACCTCATTGCCGCTTAAAGAACGCGCCGATGCTCAACGACATTATGAGCAACTGACACGTGACTTGGAAGGTATCCCCGATGGTGATCTACTGCAAACATAGTCGGACAGTCAGCTGCGTATTTCGCGGAAAGTGACCGGTCGTTTCGCGTGATCGTGACCGATGCCGGGAGGCTGCATGGATAGGGTTTTAGTTTAC
>JAYTGZ010000222.1:0-2371 GCA_043733025.1 Pseudomonadota bacterium
CGGCGCGCCTCCTCCTTGCGCTTAATCATCAAGGCGAGGCGCTCGATCAACTTGCTCAGCCGCGCTTCGTCGCGCTTCAGGGTGTTGATCTCTTTCCGGTTCTTTTGAATTTCATCGCCGATGTGGGACAAGACTTGCTTCTTGTTCCGGCGCTCTTTTTCCAATCGCGCCTTTTCTTGGCGCTCCTTGGACTCGACGTTGTTGAGTTCAACGCTTTTAGCGCGCACCTGCTCGGTCAGCGCATCGAGTTCCGCCAAATCCACGCGAAGTTCCTGGATGCCATCAGCATGGGCGCGGGCGATGTAGTGGTAATAGCGCAGTAGTCGAGAAATATCGGCGGGGTCTTTACCGCTCAGCAGCAACGCCGTCGAGTTTTGCGCGCCATGGATGTAACGGGCGTTGAGGAGTTTTTCCAGTTGTCCCTGGCGGCGCTTGACCGATGCATGTACCGTGCCGCTTTTCGTTTGCAGACCTTTCAACTCAGTCTTGGTCTGTCGCTGCGCCTGCCCAAGCTTCGACAGCGTCCGATTGGATTCACTGATGGCCTGCTCGGAATCCTTTAGCGCATCTCGCGCTTCGGTTTTGGTTCCTTCTTGCTCCGCGAGTTCCGTTTTCAGTTCCTCGATGCGCTCGCGCAATTCTTTGAGTTCTTGCGTGGGCGCGGCGAAACCGTGCCACGCCACACCGGCTAGCAGGGCGGCGATGATTACTTTTAGTCTAACCCGCACCGGATCCCGCTTATTTTTTCGCCTTGCCCTGGTTGGCGACCGCCTGCTGCGCCTTCGCGATCGCGTCGGCATCGCCGAGGTAGTAGCTGCGAATCGGCTTGAGATCGTCGTCCAGTTCGTACACCAACGGAACGCCGGTCGGAATGTTGAGGCCGACGATGTCTTGATCGCTGACGTTATCTAAATATTTCACCAACGCGCGCAAGCTATTGCCGTGGGCGGTGATGATGACGCGTGTGCCGGCCCTGACCTGGGGCGCGATGGTGTCGTGCCAGTAGGGCAAAAAACGCTCGACCGTGTCTTTCAGGCACTCCGTCAGTGGTAACTCCTTGTCGGCAAGGCCCGCGTAGCGCGGGTCCTGGCCCGGATAGCGGCTGTCGCCCTTATCCAGCGCGGGCGGCGGAATGTCATAACTGCGGCGCCAGATCAACACTTGCTCGTCGCCAAACTTCGCCGCGGTCTCGGCTTTGTTGAGGCCTTGCAAAGCACCGTAGTGGCGTTCGTTCAGGCGCCAGGACTTGAGCACGGATATCCACATCAAATCCATTTGATCGAGCACTAGCCACAAGGTTCGGATGGCGCGCTTCAACACCGACGTGTAGGCGATATCGAACACGAAACCCTGTTGTTTCAGTAAACGCCCGGCGTCGCGCGCTTCGGCGATGCCTTTTTCGGCGAGGTCCACATCGTGCCAACCGGTGAAGCGATTCTCCTGATTCCAGATGCTTTCGCCGTGGCGCAACAATACTAAACGTTTCATGGCCATCCGCTGCCAGCAAAACCGTTATTGTACGGGAATCCTGTTAAAATACGGTGCTTTGCAAGTGGAACACATTGGTGAAATTTGTCATTGAAAATTGGTATCTGGTCATCGCCATGATCGTCAGCGGCGGCTATTTGGCTTGGCCGGAAATTCAGAAAATGCTAGGCGCAAGCACCGAGGTCGGCACCCTCGAAGCGGTGCAGATGATCAACCAAAAAAACGCGGTGGTGCTAGACGTGCGCGAGGCAGCGGAATACAGCGGCGGGCGTATCGCGAACGCGAAGCAGATTCCACTGTCTCAACTGGCATCGAAGCTCAACGATCTAGAAAAATTCAAGGAGAAGCCTATCATCGTAGCGTGCCGAGCGGGTCTACGATCGGCCAGTGCGTGCAGGCTGCTGAAGAAGAATTCTTTCACCCAAGTCTACCAACTCAAAGGTGGTTTGGCCGCCTGGCAACAGGCTAATCTGCCGCTGCAGAAAGCATCGTGAGGCTGACGAAATGGCGAAAATAACCATGTACTCGACGGCGATGTGTCCGTATTGCGTGGCGGCGGAAAAACTCTTGCGCAGCAAGGGCGTGGCCGAAATCGACACGATACGCGTAGACCTGGACCCGGCGCAGCGCGCCGTGATGATGAAAAAAACCGGGCGGCGCACGGTACCGCAGATCTATATCAACGAGACTCACGTCGGCGGCTTCGATGATCTGTCCGCCCTCGAACACGCTGGCAAGTTGGGCCCGTTGCTGGCAATCAACACTTAGGAACCTCATGGCCGACACCCCGCAACAGAGCAACAACCAACCCATTTTCGCAATCGAAAAAATCTACGTCAAAGATCTCTCACTCGAAATCCCCAACGCGCCCGCAATATTCCTG
>JAYTGZ010000223.1:0-4732 GCA_043733025.1 Pseudomonadota bacterium
CCCTTCCAGAATGTGCCCGCGTTCGCGCGCTTTACGCAGCTCGAACACCGTGCGGCGCGTGACGACTTCGCGCCGATGGCGCAAGAACGCCTCGAGGATTTGCTTCAAATTCAGGAGACGAGGCTGACCATCGACCAGGGCCACCATGTTCATGCCGAAGCTGTCCTGCAACTGCGTGTGCTTGTAGAGATGATTGAGCACGATCTCAGGCACTTCGCCGCGCTTCAATTCGATCACGACGCGCATACCGGACTTGTCGGACTCGTCGCGCAGGTCGGAAATGCCCTCCATTTTCTTCTCGCGCACCAATTCGCCGATGCGGATCAGCAAATTGGCTTTGTTGACCTGATAGGGCAACTCGTCAATGATAATGGATTGGCGGCCGCCCTTATCGAGGTCTTCGAAATGGCAACGGGCACGCATGACCACACGGCCACGGCCCGTACGATAACCATCGTGGACGCCCTCAATACCATAAATAATTCCCGCGGTCGGGAAATCCGGCGCGGGGATAATCTTGATCAGATCATCGAGGGTCAACTCGGGGTACTTCAGCAGCGCAATGCAGGCATCGACTACTTCATTCAAATTATGCGGCGGCATGTTGGTCGCCATACCCACCGCGATCCCGCTGGAGCCGTTCAACAGCAAATTCGGGATACGCGACGGCAAAACCGACGGCTCTTGCTCTTTGCCATCATAATTGGGCACGAAATCAACGGTTTCTTTGTCGATATCGGCCATTAACTCGGCGGAAATTTTCGCCAAGCGACATTCCGTATAGCGCATGGCCGCCGGATTGTCGCCGTCGACGGAGCCGAAGTTGCCCTGGCCATCGATCAACGGGTAACGCAGGGAAAAATCCTGGGCCATGCGCACCAGCGCGTCATAAATAGCGTTATCGCCGTGGGGATGGAATTTACCCATGACCTCGCCGACGATGCGGGCGCATTTCACGAACGGCCGATTCCATATATTGTTCGCCTCGTACATGGCGAACATCACGCGGCGATGGACGGGCTTGAGACCATCTCTAACATCGGGCAACGCGCGGCCCACGATCACGCTCATGGCGTAGTCCAAATAGGAACGACGCATTTCCTCTTCGAGGCTAATCGGTATAGTTTCTTTGGCGAAAGGTTCCATGGCGCGAAGCGGATTCGATTGAAATTATTGGGTTGGAAATTGGTGTTGCGGAATTACAACAATGTTACCATGAACACCTTACTTGTACTAGTTTAAGCGATGTTTTTCTTTCCTTGCGAAATCCCATTAGGGTAGGATTAACACAGAGTTACTGTCACTACTTAGCCGGATTTCCGGGCCATGGGTAAAGTGGAGTCAGGAAGCGAAGTGCTGTGTCGATGCGTATCTTTTGGTGTACTATCGCAGCAGTAAGCCAAGCGGCCAAATGACAGGCGCATACCTGCGCGCAAGAATTTCCAAGGTTTCACAAAGATACTTTTAATTTTCGGGAGTAATACATGAAAAGACTACGGTTAGGGGCCATATGTGCCGGGATAGCGGCGGGGCTTGCCGTAAGCTACGGCGTTCTCGCGCATGATTTTAGCGCACTAAAAGATGGCAGTGGCAGTTCCGTCCGTTCTGGATTCGGCGAATGCGTGGAGTCCAGCGGGACCGTTGGCAGCGGAGCAAATTGTGGAAAAACCGCCGCAACCGCCGCAATTCCGGCCGCCATGGCGGATAAGAAGGAAGTGATGGCGGACAAGAAGGACGCCATGCCCGCGGCCGCCGCTGGAACCGCGGCTGCAACTACCGCTGCGGCAGGTGGAGCAACTGCATTGGGTAACCATCAGGTGGGCGAAGCGACCCCCGGTCATCTGGCCGATGGTCAAAAAATGCCGGTCCGCACCGGTTTTGGCGGTTGCGTCAATCTTGGTTATTCCGTGAACAGCCCCGATCATCCGGCTGACTGCGCGTTCCAGGCGGGTAAGCCGGTTGCGGCAGCCCCTGCTGCGGCACCTGCTCCTGCTCCGGCTCCTGCTGCGGCACCCGCTCCCGCGCCAGAACCTGCTCCCGTGGCGGCACCTGCGCCGGAGCCCACGTCCGCATCTGCTGCTCGTGCAGTGCCCGCTACGCCGCCAGCGGTTGTTCCAGGCACGGTCCGCAATACGAGTCCGATTGGAGATGGCAGCGAGTCTGCTGCGATGGCCGGTGCTGGTGCGCCCGATACGAGCGATGAATTCCCAGCCAGGTCTCGTGCTCGGGCGGAACGCGGTGCGTTAGTCGACGACAGCCAGCCGCCGGCACCTGCTCCCGCGCCGGAACCTGCTCCTGCTCCCGTGGCGAAACCGGCCGCCGCACCGCCCGTTTCGGTGCCTGGAACCGTCCGCAACACCGGTCCGGCTGGAGACACTGCAGCCACTAAACCCATGGAAAGCGGTGCAAGCGACCTGAAAGATTCGTTGCCCCCGCCGCCTGTCCCGGCGCCGCCGACGCAAATCACGCGCCGCGACTCGGAATCGATGGACATTCCGCCCGCGGGTCGGTCGCAGGACAGTGGTGCTGGCGCCGCGCCTAGCGCACCGGCCACCGATGTTCCTGGTACCGTGCGCAGCACCGCACCGTCCGGCGATAGCGCAACGCCAAGCGGTGACGTCCAAATGCCGGCCGCCAAACCCGCGCCGATTCCCGCGCCGGAGTACGAGAAGATTAGTCTGTCCGCAGACGTGCTCTTCAAGTTCGATCGTTATCGCGAGAAAGACATGTTGCCGGGTGGCCGCGCCAAGTTGAACGATGTAGCCGATAGAATCAACAACTACATCAAAGACACGGTGGAAAGTATCGCCCTGACTGGTCATACCGACCGCCTCGGTTCCGATGCCTATAACCAGCGTCTGTCCGAGCGCCGCGCCAAGACCGTCAAGAACTACCTAGTCAAGAAGGGCGTAGACGGCGGAAAGATCACCGACGAAGGTCGCGGCGAGCGCGAGCAGGTCGTGCAGTGCAAGGGCAACAAAGCTACCAAGAAATTGATCCGTTGCTTGCAGCCCAACCGTCGCGTGGATGTAGAGATTCGCGGCACCAAGCAGAAGTAAACGAAACTCGCTACAATAAAACCCCGCCTCGTGCGGGGTTTTTTTTCGGCTGTGTCACTCATGAAAATACTCATCGATACCCTATTGGATGCCCAGAGCATCGTCCCTATTGTTCCGGATCTGACGACACTGGTGGATCACAGCATTGCCGTGGACGCTGGGCGCATTGTCGCGTTGCTGCCCACAGCCGAGGCCCACGCGCGTTATCAAGCGAAACGGCACATGGCATTACCCAACCATGCGTTGATGCCGGGTCTTATCAATATTCACACCCATGCGGCGATGACTCTAATGCGCGGTTTGGCGGACGATCTGCCACTGATGGCGTGGCTCGAGCAACATATATGGCCAGCGGAAGCCGCCCATATATCCCAGACGTTTGTCTACGATGGCACTTTGCTTGCGTGTGCTGAAATGCTGCGGGCGGGAATCACCTGTTTCAACGACATGTATTTCTTTCCCGATGCCGCGGCACGCGCCGCGCTCGATGCCGGCATGCGCGCCACACTGGGGATGATCCTAGTTGAATTTCCCTCGGCCTACGCCGGTGATGCGGAAGCTTATCTCCATCGCGGCTTGGAAATACGCGACTCGCTGCGCGATGAACCGCTGCTCAGATTTTGCCTCGCCCCGCACGCGCCTTACACCGTGTCCGACAAGAGCTTTGCCAAGGTGCTGACCTACGCCGAGCAGCTCAATGTGCCCATTCACATGCACGTTCACGAAACCCGTGACGAGATTAGTCAGAGCATGGCTCAATACGGAGTGCGGCCCATCGAACGCCTCGCCCGGCTGGGGTTACTCGGGCCCAATCTCATCGCCGTCCACGCTGTCCACCTCGAGCCGGAAGAAATCGCCTTGCTCGCACAACAAGGCTGCCATGTCGCCCATTGTCCTGCGTCCAATCTAAAACTTGCCAGCGGCATTTCCCCGATCGGGTCGCTAATCAAAGCCGGCGTCAATATTGGCCTGGGCACCGATGGCGCCGCGAGTAATAATCGGTTGGATCTGTTTGGGGAAATGCGCCTGGCGGCGCTGCTGGCCAAGGCGGCATCCAATCAGGCCGATGTGCTGCCCGCTTATGAAGCACTAGCGATGGCGACAATTCATGGCGCGAAAGCCCTCGGGTTGGATAGCGAAATCGGGTCCCTGGAAATCGGCAAAGCGGCGGACCTCATCGCCGTCGACCTATCAAGCCTGGAAATGACGCCCTGTTATGATGTGGCGTCCCATCTGGTGTACGCCGCCAATCGCGAACAAGTGAGCCACGTCTGGGTCGCGGGCGAGTTGCTGGTCGAAGATCGTATACTGACTCGTCTCGATGTCGATGGCATTCGCGGCAACGCGAATCATTGGCGCAGTAAGATAGCCCCCTGGAGCATGAAGCCGTGAATGTCGATCCCCTTGAACTCAAAAAATTTTCCGACCTCGCCCATCGCTGGTGGGATCCGGCCAGCGAATTCAAACCGCTGCACGATATCAATCCCCTGCGGCTCGATCATATCGATAAAAAGGTCGGCCTCAAAGGTAAAACCGTGCTCGATGTCGGTTGTGGTGGCGGCATATTGGCCGAGAGTATGGCGGCCCGCGGGTCGACGGTCACCGGTATCGATCTCGGCGATAAACCCCTCAAGGTAGCGCAGTTGCACCTAATGGAAAGCGGGCTATCGGTC
>JAYTGZ010000224.1:0-14141 GCA_043733025.1 Pseudomonadota bacterium
TAAATTCCCTTGATTAGCGCTTTCGTAACGGGGGAGTCTTCGTCACGTGCCAATGCGGCATTCAACGATTGGCTAATGTAGACCTTTGCAAGGTCAGGCATACTGTCGCACGGTTGATTGAGGTCCTGTCCGAGCATCTCGACGTAGTATGTGGTCGATGCAGGTAAGTAAGCCGCGTGTTTGGAACCATGCTTCATCGACCGGCGTGATACTGAAGGTCGCATTATTACGCATGCGAGTGATCTGGAATGTCTTCTTGGCTACCCAGCTTCCAGCGCGTTGCGCGAGGCCCACCGCTGCCTTTCGGTCTCTCGACAATACGACGGCAATGTGCAAACGAGTATCTCCAACCCAGCTTGTCGCCTCGCGGACATCGTTCCCAAGCTCAATTACCTCACCGGTGACCTCGGCAATCTTGTGGGTTTGAAGGACTGTTGCCTGTTTAAGAACGCGGTCTTCAATCGACACGATCATCAACAAATCTTTCATTGAGACGCCGACAAGTTCTGCCAGTTCCATCGGTGGCGCGGCAAGCTGAATTGCAGGAACAAGGCGCTCTCTATCCACCGAATCGACTTGGAAGACAGGCCCTTCCGAAAACGCGTCACCCTCGTACAGGCGAAACGCTGCGTCCTTCAGGTAATCATCGGCGGACTTGAACGGCCGCACGACCTTTGATTCCTCGCGCTCCCAACGTTTACGGATTTCAGTGATTTCGACTTTTGCGGCCATCACGCGCTCTCCTTCACCAAGACGCGTATGCGCGTAGTCCAATCCGGCTGGTAGATATCCGTCCGGAAGGTGAAGACAGGTTTGCTGTCCTTGTCGAGATTGAAGCTGATGCGGCCGGGCATGTCCTCCGCCGTCTCGTGCTCAACGTCCTTCGTGGACAATGAGGTAGGGATTGGGTCTTCCTTTGATACGCCTTCATCTTCGACTACCAGACATTCAACCTCCACTGAAACGTCGGCCCGCTTCTTGTCGGCATCATCACCAAGTACTAAGCGGAAACTGCCTGCCGTGCGTAACCCAACGCCGTCCGCGATGACGTGGGGCTGCTCTAGAAACTTGATTTCAATCGGGTCTGCTGGATGCCCGCCACTACCACCTGGACCAACTGTAGGTGGCTTGAACATGTTGCCAAGGAGACGTTCCAGAGATTTCAGTCTAAGGTCTTGCTTCGGCGCAGGTGGCGCAGCCTCATTCGAGAACTTACGAAGCCCCTGCTTGAGACGGTCGATGATAATTTTGACGATTTGCCGTTCGTGTTCTGGAAGATTAAATAGGCGCGCCGAGTTGGCGTCCCATTTGTCATGGGCTGCCGGCTCGGAAATTTTCAAAGGTCGGTCAATTTCAGGTGCTGCCACGAAAGTTCCGACGCACGGCAGAGGTAGCGCACCGCCGACCTCCATGTACGAGACCACCATCCGAGGCCCTCGGATGAGGGCTACTCGTCCTGACTTTTCTTGTAGAGCTTCGTTCTCAAGGTCCTTTTCGTCAAGAGCGCAATATCCGTAGTTTCCGGGCGATGCATCATTGTTCCACTTATGCATGGCGCCAACTTTGTCGTGCTTACCAGCGGGCTGGCTACGGCCAATGGCCATTTCGAAGCAGTGGATAAATGGTTTGAGATCTGGTCTGCTACGCGGCCGAGGTGGCTGAACAAGTTTGTCCTGTTCGTAAAGCAGTACGTCAAGCCCTAGTGACTCGTCGAGAATTCGCGGCCACCACGACTCTTCAATGGACGAACGCAGTTCTTCGCAATCGACGCCGCAGTCGACAATCAAAATGGACGTGCCGGTCGACTTGACGTCCCGAAGGGTAAATCCCAGAGCCTCCGCCGCTTTGTGGGCGGCTTCGTCCTGCAATGGGTAAACGTGCTGGTCGTTCTCTACTGTCGGAAAACCGAACCAAGCCCGGCCGCTATAGGAAGCACTCTCGTGCTTATGAGCATTGAAGTAGGCACACCCCATCAATCGCGCATGATGCTTGCTCTGGTCATCTTTCGGATTGAACGTGCTATAGGCAACTATGGTATGAATGCGGCTGTTTGAAGAGTACACCGACTTTCCGTATCCATACGAACCGCCGGAGCCCACTTTGGCTCGAGATTTGGCGCCGTCACCAAGTGAAAGCAACAACCGAAAGAAGTGGGAATTCGAATCGTTGGGCGCCCCATATAGTCCGTGGGTGCCGAAATCTTCAATGTACAGGAGCCGAAGTGGCTCGTCTGCGTCCTTCAGGGAGTCGATGCAATTGCCTTTTTGAATTTCAAGTTCTTTCTTGCGAGAGACGAATTCGGTATCGAGGGCGAGACTCTTTATGAAAGCACTTTTCAGCTTGCCGGTTAGACTGACGCGCCGAAATATGACCTTGACCTTGTCGTGGCTTCCTGAGTGAGTAGCGTCAACGCTATTCTGGATTGCTTCCCGGGCCAGAACAACAGCGGGCTTCATTCCAGTGCCGTAAAGTGTGTTGACAAAGGCCTCACCTGTCGCACCACCCATGCGAGGTGTTTCCTGGAAAGTCCAGTTCGGTTTGTTCACAGATCCTCCCTTAAAGTTTGAAAATTGTAGTAATGCGGTTGTCGCCTGCAAGAAACCGATTCCTTAGCAGCTTCAACTCAGATTCCAGAGCGGACAAAATTCTTTGCGCATCCTGCTCGGTGTACGAATAATTATGTTTGTTGGCCAGGTTGCCAATGAGACGGAATTCTTTGATGGTTCGTGTCATCCGTTTTTCAGCCAGAACCACGAATCTTTCGCGTTTGTAAGGCACAATTCCCTCTATTACTGCTAGATATATGAAATATAGCACTCTAACGTGTTTTATAGCAAGAATCGTCGGCTGTAAAATTTCCCGAATAAAAATCGGGGAAGACTGGATTAAATCCCCGCCGCAGCGGGGTGGGGTTTCGTGCGAAAATGAAAGCTAACGTCATTTTTCGCTGACTGTACCAGTACGCCGGACTGGCACGTAGTCAATCGCACGAACTTTCAGTCAAGACTTGAGATTTTTCAAGGGTTTTGTGGTAGCGCATCGGCCTGGGCTTCATTAATCCTAAAAACGGCAATTGGAGCGGTCGAAATTGAGGGATTTCACGATCTTTCAAATACTTGACGTAATTGATAAATTCACCATTTTGGTTGAGTGCGGAGCAATTGAAAAACCTTACCTCTCAGCACGTTGCGTTTAATCATGAATTTCATTCGCCGTTTTTAGGTTAATTGGGTCACCGGCTGAGCGCCTAAGTGTGTGCGGGCCGAGCGGGAGGGCCGGCCCAATTTCGGAACCCCTCCTGGTTTTAGCATAAGCCCCTTGAAAGAATCAAATCACCGCGTCGGTGAGCGCGGTGGTGCCCAGGCGGGCGAGCTTGACATGGGTGTGAATCCTAGAGATCACGGCGGGCTCTTCAATGTCAACGATGATCTTCAACGCGCCGCCACAATTCAGGCGGTGTTTAATGTCGATATCGAAGACGCGTTTGAGCAAACGCGCCCAACTCAACTTTTTTGGCCCTATAGTAATTCCAATCATAGCGCACGATTCGCTCGGGATTTAACCTAAAAACGGCAGTTGGACGGGGTGGAGTGTGCGGTTATGGGGGTGCAGGGCAAGGCGCGGCGAGGCGCAATGGTCGTTCCATTGCAACGAGTTGCAACGCCACCCCGCACCCTCAGAACCGTACAATCCGCCCCGTAGCGGCCTCTCACCATATGGGTGAGCGTAAAATTTATGAAGCATTTAATTAAAATCATGATGTTGCACCCCAGACGGAGCGGTCAACTGCCGTTTCTAGGTTTAATGCCCTCCCGAAGTTTGCTGGAGACTCAAAAACGAATCGACGGCTGATCGAATGATCGCCGCCGATCATAGAGGAATACCAACGCGTTATTAGCGGTCCCCGAGCAACAGCAGTTGACCACTTAGTTGCTCTCGACGCGTCGCATGAATACTGGCGTGACCGCCATTGACTTATGTCCAGCAGTTCGTAGGGAGTATCAAGCCAGAAGCCTTGTCCAGCTTGCCTTCCGGCATGGCATGCCCGGAAAGCCTCGCCCCTATTGCCTTACAAGCAGATCACTTTTCGGGCCTCCAACACGGCGTTTTTATTCCTAGCGCCGGCAGGGACGGGAAGTCGCGTTGCCCGGATTAGCACCCCCTTCGCGCGTAATCTGGGGACTTGAGGCCCGACCGGTTGGATCCGGATTACGCTGCAAGCAGCGAGTCCGGACTATAGTACTCCGGCGCGCTGACGCACCCCATGGGATTAGTATCAAGGGATAGGTTTGACTTGTTTTTTATCATTCGCAAATCTGCTGAACCCGGTGGGGTTGGGTCATCAGAATAGTTCACTGTGCGAGCCGGTTCGGATTAGCTTCAAATCGCCCGCCTTCGCATCTCCGCTTTTGTCGTAAATCAATAGCCAGTCCGGTTCGAGGTGGCATTCCCGGACACCCTCGTATTCACCGGTCAGCGCGTGATCGCGGTGCTTGGCATCCAGCGGGCGGTCATTCATCAGCGCCTTCACCACATCGCGCAGCTTAGACCAATCATACCGCCCGGATCGCTTAATACGTTTCTTGTCGGTCTTGAACTGCGCGGTTTCTTTTAGTTTTCTGGACATCCACCCAGCCCGCCGCTCACAGGTCGGCGAGGGTCACTTCGGTCACTGCGCCGACTTTTGCCGCCTTGATCGCCGCAATCGTCGCCGGATTGGGCCGCGGAACCTCTATCGGCAGCCCGCCCTTCTCCACTACGCTGCGCAGGAACAGCCGAATAGCCGTGCTCACATCTAGCCCAGCCGCCTTAAGTACGGCCGCCGCCTCTTCCTTCAGTTCCGGCTCCACTCGGCAGCGTACCTCCGTTGTCAACATTTCGATCTCCATTCAAAAACGCTACAATGTAGCTACAATATAGCGCAGATGAAGTGGTTTTTCAAGATTGTTTAACACTTGATTGGTTGAATCAAATTGCGGGGCGTTGAATTCACGCAAAAAGCGGCGGCGGCGCCCGTTTCAGATTTATTGGCTAATCGCTGATTGCTGTATTTTATCGGTCGAGCTTCTCATTGAGCGTCCAGTTCCACTCGATGATGCGCAGCGTGTAGTCACCG
The DNA here is from genome assembly GCA_043733025.1 of Pseudomonadota bacterium. Lineage (GTDB taxonomy): Bacteria > Pseudomonadota > Gammaproteobacteria > Burkholderiales > JALYOK01 > JALYOK01. Next base: position 5,117 of record JAYTGZ010000224.1, read on the forward strand.
GAGGCGAGCAGCGTTCTTGCTTTTTCGTCGACGTAGGGAAGCACGAATAGTTCCGGCTTGGCCGCGGGCCGGTCTGGATCCTGTGTGAATTTCTTGCCGTACCACTCAAAAATCTTGGAAATCCACACTTCTTTCTTGTCGTAGTCGATCTTGAACTGGCGCTCGTCGTTCACGAATTGACGGCAAACGGTTTCCAGATCTGCGTGAAGCGACTTGCCTTTCCAGGCGACACCGCGCAATGGCATGCAGCCACGGTCGGAACATACCACCGCGAAGTGCGCGCGCATATCTTTATGAGCGGCAATAAGCCGGTCATACTCAATCTCGTTGATGGTGAGGTCCTCGCCGGCCACTCTGAACTTAAGCTTGTCGAAATAGCCGGGAATGTCGATTGGGCTGTGTACTGGATAATTGTCGACTATCGCTTTGATATTCGCCGAGTTATAGGCATTGATGTAAAACGCGATCTTGTCGTCGCGCTCCATCTGCGATAGGTCTGCCTTCGCCTGCCATTCCATAAATGCATCCAGGCGCTGGATATCTTGCTTGTTCTTTACCATGGCGGCGTAGTCAACATAGTCGCCCTTTACGTACTTTTGCAGGATGTAATCGTAGTCCTCCAGCCCTCCGGCTAGCGCCACAGTAGCGCTCAGCACCAGCCAGATAGTTGACACCAATTTCATAAGTAACGTTTTCATTGACTCCTCCTAGATGAATGAGCATATTCCTGCCCGGTGTTACATAAAATTTCGCGTATGCAGATGCGCGAGCCGAGTCGCTTCACTCTGGCCGAAACCAAGGCGGTTGAGGCGGACCTCGCGCCCTTGCGCCATGTCTAGTTTGAGCGCTTGCACTTTAGCGTAGCCCGCGGCAATGGCCGACGGCGTCCCCTCGCCCGCCGCGAGCAGGATCAACGCATCGAACACTTCTTCGTTCAAACCGGCCGTCTGCGATAGTGCATCGTTGCGGCTTTCGACCGCCAGCGCGAGACGGCCGCGCAGGTTGGCGTCGTGTTGCATTTGGTACTGTAGGTGCGCCATGCCAAACGCCACGTGACGCGCTTCATCGCGTGCGGTGAGTTTGGCGATCTGGCGCGTGACCGGGTCGGGCGCGTGCAGTTGCAGGAAATGCAGCAGGCTCACGAACGTACCCTCGCCCAACACCGACAATAAAAATGACGCGACCGCGAATTCGGACTCGTCGAACAGCGTCTTGAGCGAAGCCTGGCCGCCCGCGGTCGAGAGCCCGAGTTGATTGCGTTTGAGCAGCGCGCGCCGGGTGAAAACCTCGATGTGGCGCGCCTCGTCGGCGATCTGGATCGCCAGCAGTTGCAGCACTTCGCGAAAGTGCGGATGCACTTGACCCAAGAAGCGCGCCGGCACCAGCAGCGCCGCGTTCTCGTTCTCGATCAAGTAAGTCATCACCTGAACCACCGCGTCCTCGACTTCTTCCGGCAGAGCGAATTCGCTTGACCAGTCGATCGCCTCATCCGGATTCCACTGTGCGGCGAGTGCTTGCGCGTAAAGATGCGCCGCATCATCGGCCCAGATGGCGTCCTTGCTCGCCAGCGCGAAGTGAAACACCGGCGCGCCCGCTTCGACCGTAGCCCCACGCGCCGCCAGTCCCCAAGCGCCTTTCGCAAGTTGGGCGACGGCATCAGGTTCCGTTGCGCGCGCCGCGCCCGCCCGTTCGGCATCGCGCCAACGTCCGGCATGCGCGGCGCCGCGTGTGATCCAGGCAGTTGACGCGCCTGCGTTGGAGAATTCCACTTGATGACCCTGCGCGCGACACCAACCGAGCAGATGCACATGCAGATCCTGCGCCGTACCGTTTACGCCGATCCGCTCGCCCACCGCAACTGCGTGCAGCGCGCGCTTGATCAGCAGGTGCGCGCCGCGATCGAGGCCAAGATCCTCAATATCGATAATCGGCGACGGCGATATTACCGCTGGTGTCATAGAATCCTGTGGCGTCAACCGCACCCTGCAACATTCGGTAACCGTTGGTGCGACCCGGCTGCCACGCTTTCAGTCCTTCGAGATCGAACAACGGCCGCACCTCCGGATCGGCGTATGACATGCCAAGCAGCAACGCCTTGAAGCGCTGGATCGCGCCCGCTGGCGCGTTTGGGCTCACCGTGAAGTTGCAGTGATCGAAAGCGGGCGTCTGCGCCAGCACGCGAGTTTTTGCGGCCGGCAACGTGCCCTCGTTAATAAACAGCAGGTGATTGCCGTCGATCATACAGGCGGCGTCCGCCAGCCCTTCCATCAAGGCGCGCGCCGCGTCGCGCTCGCCGCCAATGTGATCGCCATGCTTACCGCCCAACACATCGAAGCGCTGCACCGCGAAATCCACTCCCGGCTGCAGGCCCTGGCCGCGCAGATAATCGAGCGGAATGAGGGTTGCTTGGGGCGAATCGATGGCGCCGACCGCGACTTTCTTGCCCTTGAGATCGGCGAGCGATTTAATGTTCGAATCGTTGCGAACGACGATCACCGAAGTCAAATCGCAATCCGAGTCACGCATTACGATTGCCTCGATCGGCACGCCGCGCGCACGCGCCAGACGCTCGGCGCGCACCCACGCGAGGGGCGAATTCCACGCGACATGGATCGCGCCGGAGAACATTGCCTCGACTTGGCGCTCGTAGTTGGAGTACAGCACATAGTCGAACGCTAGGCCCTGCTTCACAAAGAAATCCTTGAAGCCGTCCCATATCGTTACCACCTTGGGCGCGTAGGCTACCGCAGCCATGATGAGGGTTGTATCGCTCGCCATCGCCACGTCCCCTAGAACAGCGGCAGGCCGCAAACTGCCTTGCCGATGAAATCGTAGAGCACGTCAGAGGTCGGCGCCATCACCGACGCCGCGCGCGCGTCGCGAAAATGCCGCTCGATTCCCACATCCTTGCGAAACGCGGCGCCACCGCAGACTCGCATTGCGAGATCAGTGACTTCGAGTGCCGCCTCGCCCGCCGCCGCTTTTATTTCCAGCACGCGCAGCATGGCGTCCTCGCGGCCGTTTTCCAGCGCCGAGATGGTATCACCGAGCAGCGCTCGTACGCTGTCGGTGCGAATACGCGCGCGTGCGATGTAGGCGCGTATGGTCGGCAAATCCGCGAGCGCTTGGTCGAGGTGCGCGAACTTAGTGCCGCTGACATGCGCGGCCGATTTTTTCACCGTGGCCTCCATGGTGCCGAGCGAGCAACTCGCGATCAGCACTTGGAACAACGGCAACACCACGCCCATCATCACCTCAAAGCCGCCGCCGTCGGGTCCGAGGCGATCGGCTTCACGCACCTTGACTTGCGCGCCGCTCACCGGCGACGACGCATTGCCGCGCAAGCCCAAGCCATCGAATGGCGCGACCGTCGTAACGCCGTCGGCGCGGCTCGGCACCAACCAAATAGTGCTGGCGCCCTCGGCGCTCACCGGCTTGCTGGACCACACGTAGGAATCCGCTTCGCCGGCCGAAGTAATCCAACTTTTCTTGCTGTCGAGCAGAAAATGCCCATTCGATTGCGCAGCCGTGCCGACCGGCGCCCAGAAATGGCTGCGCGAGCCCGCTTCCGAGAACGCGAGCGTGGAAAGATGTTTGCCGGCGGCGATGTCCCTGCGCACAGCATCCGATCCGTGTTTTTCGATCACCGCGGTGGCGGTGTAATGCATGCAGACGACCATCGCGGTCGAGCCACAGGCTTCGGCGATTTTTTCCACCACGTAGCTCGCGGCGCGCGTACTCTCGCCCATCCCGCCGACGTCTTTGGCGCTGACCAGGGCGAGTAGCCCGGCCTTCCCCAGCGCATCGATAGCTTCACGCGGGAAGCGCGCCGCGCGATCGACTTCCGGGGCGGATGGCGCGATGAGTTCGTCAATGATTTTCTGCAAAGCTTGTTGGTATGGAACGGCGGTGCTCATGGAATCTCCTCCGAGAGATGTCGATTTAAGATTTTAGCAGTCAGTAAATACTCAAACAATTCCTTGATCATTTGATTGATTGAGTATTGGTCTAGCTGTGGCTTCTCGCCGTTCAGCATCAAATGCCGTGGGCGTTTTCCCGGGCCGGAAAATATTTGAACGCATTGAGTTGCGCGGAGAAACTTTATTTGATATTCTAAATACGAATCATTATCATTATTATTACTAATATTACTAACAAAGCTCTCCTTTGCCAATAAAGCTCTCAAGAAACACAGCACTAGTGGCGGCCGTCACGGCCCCCTGTTTTTATAACAGCAAGTTCAAGCCGTTTAACGAGTTCATCGCGTTTTACATGCGGCGCGACTCATCTGGATGAGTGGTATCCGATCGGCGCGGCGGGCGTGGAAAAATTCGATGACTTGCCTGCGGGTTTTCGCGGGAACGTCAATACCAGCGAGAAACCCTACGACCGCAAGCCTGGACAAGCGCCGGCGTTGCACGAACAAGAGATCGACGATCTGACCGCGTTCCTAACGACGAAGACAGACGGTTACCAGTCTTAGAACTATTTTAAATAACCCATAGGAGAAGAAAATGAAAATGACTCGTCTCGCGACGGCGATCGCCCTCGTGTTCATCACTCAAGGGGCAATAGCCGCGGATGCCTCCATTGAACAGAAATTGGAGATCCTGCAGCAGGAGTTAGACGAACTGCGCGCCGAAATGGCGAATTTGAAATCGCAACAAGCTGCGTCGCAGCCCGGCGCCGAAACCACGGCCGCGTCGGCGCCGCCTTCAGCTACGCCGGGAACCCTGGGTGGCTTGGCCGCCGGCAGTAATTCCTTCGGTGGTTACGGTGAATTGCACTACAACAATTATCGCGATGGCGACAAAAAAGACGAGATCGATTTCCATCGCTTCGTGCTGTTCTATGGCCACAAGTTCAACGATCGACTGCGCTTCTATTCGGAATTGGAAGTGGAGCATGCGCTGGTCGAGGGGGGCGAGAAGTCGGGCGCGGTGGAATTGGAGCAGGCGTTTATCGATTACCGAATTAACGACGCGTTCAACTTCAAGGCTGGTGCGATGCTGGTGCCCATCGGAATTTTGAACGAAACCCACGAGCCACCGACGTTTTTTGGCGTCGAGCGCAACGAGGTGGAAACCCGCATCATTCCCTCGACTTGGCGCGAAGCGGGCTTTGGTGTCCACGGTGAGATCGTGCAAGGGCTGCGCTACGAAGCCGGCATCATGTCAAGCATGGATGCGGGTAAGTTCGAGCGGCCTGACCGCGCGGTGCGATCCATGCGCACCGAACTGTCGGAAGCCGCTGCTCACGATTTCGGCTTTTACGGCGCTCTAAATTACCGGGGCATCCCCGGTTTGGCCGTCGGCGCCAGCGTCTTCACCGGCGACACAGGACAGAACGGCGTCACCGACCCAGCATTGAAGAACGTGAAAGGACGCCTGTTGCTGTGGGATGTCCATGCTCAATATCGCCTCGGCGGTTTGGAGTTACGTGCTCTCTACGCCCGCGGTAGCTTGGGCGATGCCGATAAGATCAGCGCCGCCGCCATCGCCCGCAGTGGCGACAGCGCTCAGGTTGCGCCGGAAACCTTCTGGGGTTACTACGCCGAGGCCGGTTACCATTTCCGTTTCGGCGACGAAATGGAGTTGGCGCCGTTTGCCCGTTACGAGCGTTACAATACCCAGGCGAGTGTACCGAGTGGATTCAGCGCGGATCCAAAGAACAACGAGCGGGTGACCACGTTGGGTGTCAATTTCAAACTGCATCCGCAGGTGGTGTTCAAGGCCGACTTTCAGGACTTCAAGGAAGACCCGAAGAAGGATAGATTCAGTCTTGGCGTGGGATACATGTTCTAGATTAAACCAAGCGGGAATGACTAGACAAATTCGAAAATCGCTTTTTTTCCTCACCGCCTGCGCGATGCCCATCGCCGTCGCGGACGATCAGGTTTACCTCGCGCCCGACGCATTCCTCGCGGAAGTCTTCGGCACGGCGCCGCAACCGTCGATGTTGTGGATCACGGCGGAGATTCAGCCGGAGGTGGAGAAAATACTCGGCCACCCGCCGCCGCGTCTGCGGCAACGTTATTGGAAAGATGGTGCGAAAACCGCTTGGATTCTGGAAGAAATCGGTAAAGAGGAATTCATTACCGCCGGATTCGTGGTGGCGAACGACCGCATCGAACGGGCGCGGGTGTTGATCTATCGCGAAAGCCGCGGCATGGAAGTGCGCTACGCGGCCTTCCTTAAGCAATTCGACGGCGTGCAACTGTCGGACCAGCGGCGTTTGTCCAAGCGCATCGACGGCATCTCCGGCGCGACCTTATCGGTGTGGGCCATGGAGCGCATGGCGCGCACCGCACTGTATTTCCATAGCCACGTGAAAAAGTGACATCGCAACACGCGCGGGTCGCTCGACACAAGCGCCACACGCTAGGCATCTTTCTGCATCGCTTCCATCGCTGGATGGGCGTTGCAGTCAGCCTGTTTGTCGTATTCCTGGTGTTAACGGGCTGGGCGCTTAACCACACTGCAGAACTAGGACTGGCGCGGCTCTTAGTCCAGGTGCCTTGGATCAGCGCATGGTATGGACTTCGTGGCGGGGTACCCGCCACGGGCTATACGGCAAGCGGCCACTGGCTGATTGCCAGCGAAAACGGCGCCCTGTTCGACGGCAAGCCCACGGCATTCAAACTGCGCGACGTGATCGGCATGGCTGCCAGCCTCGATTTCGTTGCAATCGCAAGCCGCGACGAGTTGGTCTTGGTGGATAGGCAAGGTCGACTGGTGGATCGGGTGACGGCGGCACAGTTGCCCGCCGGCCCCATCGCACGTATCGGCGCGGCACAGAACCAAATTATCCTGCAAGGCGCGACGGCCTATGCCAGCGCCGACGGCCTCACCTGGACGCCATTCAAAGGAAACGCCGAATGGTCGGCTCCGCAACCGTTGCCACAAATCCAACAGGTACACGCCAAACAACTCGCACCCGCTCTTCCATTGGAGCGCATCATGCAGGACATCCACAGCGGACGGGTCCTGGGCCGCCACGGCCCCTATTTGATGGATGCGGTGGGGCTGCTTTTTTTGCTATTGGCCGGCAGCGGCCTGTGGATGTTCGTTCGTCACAGACCCCGGTAAACGGGTTAGGCAACCACTGATTAGTTCCCCGCGGTCGCGCTGGACTTAATCAGAGTTTGCCTAGCTTTGAATCCCCCCGTGGTCAAGTTAATATAGCGGTTTCCCAATCCACTCCCCCGACATGCCTGACTCAGAACCCCCTCAAGTTCTCGACCTCCGCAAACGCCGGCGCGGCATTTATCTGCTGCCTAACCTGTTCACCACCGCCGCGCTGTTCGCCGGGTTCTTTGCAATCGTCCAGGCGATGAACGGCAAATACACCCTCGCGGCGATTTCCATTTTTATCGCCATGGTGCTGGATGGATTGGATGGCCGAGTCGCGCGGTTAACTCGCACGCAGAGCGCGTTCGGCGCCGAGTACGATAGCCTATCGGACATGGTTTCGTTCGGCGCGGCGCCTGCGCTGGTCATTTACGAGTGGGCGTTGCGCGATTTGGGCCGCTGGGGCTGGATCGCATCGTTTCTCTATTGCGCCTGCGCGGCATTGCGACTCGCGCGATTTAATACCCAACTCGATGTCGAGGATAAACGCTACTTCACCGGGCTGCCGAGTCCGTCGGCTGCGGCCCTATTAGCCGGTTTCGTTTGGATCATGGACGACTTCGCAATCATTGGCCGCAATATCGACTGGATCGTCTGGTGCGTCACCGTGTTCGCCGCCGTGAGCATGGTGAGCAACGTTAAGTTCTATAGCTTCAAAGATCTGAACCTACGCCGCAGCGTGCCGTTCTGGGCCGTGTTGGTGATCGTCATGTTCTTTGTCGTCATCACCATCGATCAAGCGCGGGTGCTGTTCGGGATATTCTTCGCCTATTCGCTGTCGGGTTACGTGATGTGGGCAGTCCAACGACTACGCGGGCGCAAGGAAATCTCGCCACGGGAAGAACCGTCCGTGGCGGAGAAGCGACCGGACGATTCTTGAAGTGCGGAATTAAGCCGCGCGAATCCGGGCCGAGTTACTCCCAGTTGCAACGAATCCGCAAGTCGTTTATATTGACGTCATGTACTCGCAGCATCCTTTCAGTCTTACCCTCCTCACGGCAGCCCTGCTGGGTTTGCTGCTGCGCTTCGCGCGCTAAATACTCTCACCTTTTTCCCTGTTGGTAGCATTCGTGTTAGATTTGGCAGTTGCCGGAATCTAAAATTTGTATGCAGTATTGTCGAGTGGAGACGACTATGAAAGACCATTTAATTATTTTCGATACGACCTTGCGCGACGGCGAACAAAGCCCCGGCGCCAGCATGACCCGGGAAGAGAAGGTTCGTATCGCCAAACTGCTGGAAAAAATGAAGGTGGACGTGATCGAGGCGGGCTTCCCTGCCGCGAGTCCGGGCGATTTCGAATCGGTGAAGGCGGTCGCCCGCACCATCAAGGATAGCCGCGTATGCGGCCTCGCGCGCGCCACGACGCGCGACATCGAGTTGGTGGCCGAGGCCATCAAGCCGGCGAACGCGGGACGCATCCACACCTTCATCGCCACCTCGCCGATTCACATGAAAATGAAACTGCGCATGGAACCGGACATGGTGGTCGAAGCGGCAGTGAATGCCGTGAAGTTCGCGCGGAAATTCTGCGATGACGTGGAATTCTCGCCGGAAGACGCGGGCCGTTCCGAACCGGATTTCCTGTGCCGCATTTTGGAAGCGGTGATCGATGCCGGCGCCACCACACTGAATATTCCCGACACGGTGGGCTACGCCATGCCGGGCCAGTTCGGCGATTTGATTCGCCAACTGCGCGAGCGCATTCCCAATTCCGATAAGGTGATCTTCTCCGTTCATTGCCACAACGATCTCGGCTTGGCGGTGGCGAACTCCCTGTCCGCCGTGATGAACGGCGCGCGTCAAGTGGAGTGCACCATTAACGGCCTTGGCGAGCGCGCGGGTAATGCCTCACTCGAAGAGATCGTCATGGCAGTACGCACGCGGCAAGATTT
>JAYTGZ010000225.1:0-15980 GCA_043733025.1 Pseudomonadota bacterium
GCCTGTGTATCGTAATACCATTATCGAGTAACGTTTACTCTCTCGCTTTGAGGACAAATTCAACGAATAATTGTCGGCTAAGTCCGACAGGCTGCTAGGTGTGCGGACGGGATTCGTGACGCCACCTGGATCGCCTCGTTGAAGTCATGGGCCTCGATTAAATAGAAACCGCCTAATTGCTCCTTGGTCGCGGCGAAGGGACCATCCGTTACCGATAAATTACCGTCCCAGACCCGTATAGTTGCTGCGGTCTTGACCGATTGCAGCGCCTCGGTGGCGATCAGATGACCGCTTTCGCGCAGTTCCTCATCGTAGGCAAGGTGCTCGTTCACGCAGGTATCCTGTTCATTTTGAGGAAGGGTGTCGTACTTCTTTTCGTCGATGAAAATCAGGCATAGGTATTTCATAGCGAGGGTGCGATATGTCTATCGGGTTGCTAATACTGGATGGTCGAACGAGTAAACCCGAAATCGACATCGACCTAGTGACTAAGACACATTTTTTTGAGCACTTCGGGCGGACTCAGGACACGAGGCCCTAGTTCAGCAGTTCCCGAAGCCGTTTCTCGAGAAACCGTCGTTCCGGTTCTTGCTTAGTGAGACTTAAGGCGCGTTCATAAGCAGCCCGGGCTTCTTCCGTTTTACCTAGCCGTCGACTTAAGTCCGCCCGCGCCGCGTGCGCAAGGTGATAGTCCAACAGGTCGCCGCGAGCCAGAATGGCGTCGATGAGCGCAAGTCCTACCGACGGGCCATCGCGCATCGCTACCGCCACCGCGCGGTTGAGTTCGACCACGGGTGATGGATGGGCGCGTAACAGCACGTCGTATAACCCTGTGATCTGCGTCCAGTCCGTTGCAGCGGCGTTGGGTGCATTCGCATGCACGGCTGCAATCGCCGCCTGCACGGTATAAAGGCCGAATTGGCGCGACGACAGCGCCTGTTGCACTAGCGCCGATCCCTCCGCGATCTGGTCCCGGTTCCACACCGAACGGTCTTGGTCGTCCAGCAGAATCAGATCGCCGGTGGGTGAACTGCGCGCCGCGCGCCGCGATTCGTGCAACAACATGAGGGCTAGCAGACCCCGCGCCTCCGGCTGCGGCAGCAACTCGGTGAGCAGCCGCCCGAGACGGATCGCCTCGCCCGAGAGATCGTGCCTTGTCAGCGTCGCCCCCGAAGATGCAGAGTATCCTTCGTTGAACACCAGGTAGATGACCCGCAGTACGCTGTCCAATCGATCGGGAAGATCGTCCAGCGATGGCACTTGATAGGGAATGCGTGTGTCGCGAATCTTTGCCTTGGCGCGCACGATGCGCTGCGCGAGCGTGGGCGCGGCAGTCAGGAACGCACGGGCGATTTCTTCCGTGGTCAGGCCGCACACTTCGCGCAGCGTAAGCGCCACCTGAGCATCCGGCGCCAACGCCGGATGGCAGCAGGTGAAGATTAGTCGTAGCCGGTCGTCTTCAACGCTTTCATCGTCCAAGTCCTCACCGGTGTCGGCCGCAAGCCGCTCGTCGACGTCCTCCGGCAACGGCTCGAATCGAGCGTGCCGGCGGATGCCGTCGATGGCCTTGAAGCGCCCGGTTGAAACCAGCCATGCGCGCGGATTGGCGGGCACGCCATCGCGCGGCCATTGTTCCAGCGCCGCTCGAAAGGCATCGTGTAGCGCTTCCTCGGCGAGATCGAAGTCGCCGAGTAAGCGCACCAGGGTGGCGAAGACGCGGCGCGAGTCGGAGCGGTAGAGCGCGTCAACCCTCGCGCGCGCCTCTTCGGCGGGGACGCGTACGTGGGCCTGTGGATCGCTATTCGTCATGTCTTTCCTGCCGTATCGAAGGGACTCGCTTGCCGGTTGGGATTGCTCATGGACTTCCTTTAAGTCCGACAGGCTCCTAGGCAACGATGTAAACGCCAGGCGCCGGTTGTGGATGCTTAGATAACTCGACAACCATGAAGAATCCGTACGCTGTGAGATTTTCTTGCAATAACTCGAAATGAATAGGAAAATTAAACGCCTCGTTGGCCCAACCATGACTTTATCGCCTAGTGGGAGATTGGGTCAATCGCAATCGATCGCACGAGTGTTTGGTGAAAATCGCACTGTTGCGGAATTGATTAAGGCGATGCGCCAGAGACCAATAGGGGTGTGGCGTTCCAGGCATACTGGCCTAAGAGGCAAGCTGGATGCGGACCTTGGCGATGCCGCCGAAATAAAAAGCTAGGGCGCAATCCCATTGCGCCGTATGATGGCGTGATTCAGCAAGTGGTGTGAGATAGCTCTGGCGCCAATAATCGCATCACTAATTTGGCTAGCCGTTGGCCGCAGCGCCAATACCAGCATGGAAGTAAGCATTTCCCCATGACAGACAGAACCCCATCGCAAGGCATCGCCTTAGTGACCGGCGCCGCAAAACGCATCGGTTACGCCATTTCCCATGGCCTTGCGACTGCGGGCTGGGACGTGGCGATTCATTTTCATCGATCGGTCGCGGATGCCGAAGTGTTACAAAATGCGATCACCGCGCGTGGTCGTCGCGCGATCATGCTGCAGGCGGACCTCGCGCAATCGGCGGAAGTGGAAAAATTGATCCAGCGCTGCGCCGATCGACTCGGCGCACCGACTTGTCTGGTGAACAACGCATCGGTCTTCAGCTTCGACGAAATCAGCTCGGTCACGGCCAACAATTGGGACGCGATGCAAGCGACGAATTTGCGCGCGCCGATCATGTTGGCACGAGACTTTGCGCGCTTTCTACCCAACGGGGTCGAAGGAAACATCATCAATCTGCTCGATCAAAAAATCGCCAATCTCAATCCGGATTTTTTTTCCTACACCATTTCTAAAGTGGGATTGGAGGCGGCGACTCACATGATGGCGATGGCGTTGGCGCCGCGCATCCGCGTGAACGCTGTCGCGCCGGGATTGACCTTGGTGAGCGGCGACCAAACGCCGGAGAATTTCGCGCAAGCTCATCGCATGACGCCGCTCGGGCGAGCGGGTAAAATGGACGATATTGTCGCAGCAGTGTTGTTCTTGTTGCAAACCAAATCCGTGACCGGACAGACGATTTTTATCGACGGCGGCCAGCGCTTAATGCCGCTGGATCGCGACGTGATGTATAAGGTGCAAGGTTAATGAATTACGAAGACATACAAAAACTTTCTTCATCGTTCGTGTCGACGAAGAGCATGCCCGAGCCGGTGCGGCGTATCTTTTTGAAGAACTATCGCGCCCAGATGTCCCTTGGCTTTCATGCTCACGAGAAGGCGAAGAAGCAACTCGTCATCATTAACGTTGATCTGTATTTCGACGCAGCGGTAGCGTCCCACGCCGATCAGATCGAGAGCGTGGTGGATTACGATTTTCTTCGCACGGAGATCGAGCGTATCAGTCAGCAACGTCATTTCAATTTGCAAGAAACGTTGTGTGAAGAAATTCTTGCAATTTGTCTCGCGAAGCAAGGCGTACTGGCGGCGCGCATTTCCACCGAGAAGCCCGAGGCCTATGCCGATTGCGACGCCGTCGGCTATGAATTGTTCTGGCGCAAGGATCTGCCGCGGCCATGAGCGTTGCGCTTGGCAGCCGCGATTACGCGCGGCTGCGCATCACTCCCGTAACGCGAAACCTGCCGGACGCTGATTCGGCTTCGTTGCAGCATTCGGCGCGCGTTGCGGCGTACATCAAAGACGTTATTCGTACCGAAGGCGGCTGGATTCCCTTTTCTAAATATATGGACGTAGCGATGTTCGCGCCGGGCTTGGGTTATTACAGCGCCGGCGCGGCCAAGATCGGCGCGGCGGGTGACTTTACCACTGCGCCGGAAATGAGTACGTTGTTCGGTGCGACGTTGGCCAAGCAAGTCGCGCAAGTTTTGAACGCGACGGGCGGCGACGTGTTGGAGTTCGGCGCCGGCAGCGGCAAACTTGCGCGCGATCTGCTGCGCGCCCTAGGAAAACTAGGCTGCGAGCCTCGCCAGTACTTGATCTTGGAGCCGAGCCCAGACCTGCGCGAGCGGCAGAAGGCACTTCTCCAGAAAGAAGTGCCGGAGTTCCATTCCCGCGTAACTTGGATCGACGGGCTGCCGGAAAATTTCGTCGGCGTGATGATTGCGAACGAAGTGCTTGATGCCATGCCGATCGATTTGGTGTCATGGCAAGCCGATGAAATTTACCAACGCGGCGTCGCGGTTTCCGGCGATAGTTTCATTTGGCATGATCGCAAGCTGGGACCCGGCCCGTTACTTGATCACGCGCGTGCCATCGACGTCGCGCCGGTCTATGTGAGCGAAATTCATCTCGCCGGCGCAGCTTTCGTTCGCAGCCTGGGCGATTCGTTGCAGCACGGCGCGGCGCTGCTGATCGACTACGGATTTCTGCAGCACGAGTACTACCATCCGGACCGCAACACCGGTACGCTGATGTGCCACTATCGCCATCGCGCCCACACGGATCCGTTTTTTTTGCCGGGCGTGCAGGACGTCACCGCGCATGTGAATTTTACCGCTATGATTAACGCGGCTCAAAGCGCGGGGCTTGATGTCGAAGGTTATGCGACGCAGGCGAAATTCTTGATCGCGTGTGGCATCACCGATCAACTGACGCAAACCGATCCGGTGAACGCGGCGAAATATCTCCCGCTCGCGAATCAGGCCCAGCGCTTGCTCAGCCCCGCGGAGATGGGCGAGTTGTTTAAGGTGTTGGCCGTGGGACGCGGGATCGATTTTCCGTTGCTAGGATTTGCTCGGCTATGATCCGCAATTTGGGCTCGTTCGACTACATCATTGCCGGCGCGGGGTCGGCAGGTTCCGTGCTCGCCAATCGTCTCACGCGCGATCCCGATGTCAACGTGTTGTTGCTGGAAGCAGGGGGTGACGATAATTGGATTTGGATCCAAATTCCGGTCGGCTATCTCTATTGCATCGGCAATCCGCGCACCGATTGGATGTATCGAACCGAACCGGACGAAGGACTCAACGGCCGCTCCATCCACTATGCACGCGGCAAGGTGTTGGGCGGTTGTTCGTCGATCAACGCCATGGTCTACATGCGAGGCCAGGCGCGTGACTACGACGAGTGGGCGGCGCTCGGGAATCCCGGTTGGTCATGGAATGAAGTGGTGCCAATTTTCAAACGCAGCGAAGATAACTGGCGCGGCGCCGATGACTTGCACGGCGCTGGCGGCGAATGGCGCGTGGAGCAGCAACGTTTGTCCTGGGAGATACTCGATGCCTTCGCCGCGGCGGCGAACGAAATCGGCATCCCAAAAACCGACGACTTCAACCGGGGTACGAATGAAGGCACGGGCAAATTCGAGGTCAACCAGCGGCGCGGCGTGCGCTGGAATACCACCAAGGCATTTCTGCGTCCTGTCATGCACCGGCCAAATCTCAAAGTGATGACGGGCGCGCTGGTGAAGAAGCTACGCCTGGATGGCAAGCGCGTGACGGGCATTGAATTCGATCTCGGCAACGAAGCGTGTTTTGCCGCAGCGAAGATCGAGACTTTGCTCTGCGCCGGCTCCATCGGCAGCACCCAAATTTTGCAACTATCGGGTATTGGATCCGGCGCACATCTGCAATCGCTGGGAATTCCCATTGCCCATGAACTGCCCGGTGTCGGGGAAAATTTGCAAGACCATCTGCAACTTCGCATGGCCTTCAAAGTGAAGAATGTAGTGACGATGAATCAGATCGCCAACAGTTGGCTCGGCAAGGCGCGCATCGGGCTGGAGTATCTGTTATTTAAAACCGGCCCGCTCACCATGGCGCCGAGCCAGCTTGGCGTATTCACGCGCTCGGGCGCGGAATACAAGACGCCGAATTTGGAATACCACGTGCAGCCATTGTCGCTCGATAAATTTGGCGATCCGCTGCATCGCTTTCCCGCGTTCACCGCGTCCGTATGCAATCTTCGTCCGACAAGCCGCGGCCACATTCGCATTCAATCGAGCGATCCGCGCCAGGCGCCGAAGATAAAACTCAATTACCTTTCCACCGTCATCGATCGCCAAATCGCCGCGGATGCGCTCAAACTCACACGCCGCATCGTAGCAGCCAACGCGCTAAAGAAATATGCGCCGGATGAATTCTTACCCGGCCCGCAATTTTCAACCGACACCGACCTTGCCCAGGTGGCCGGCGATATCGGCACCACAATCTTCCACCCGGTAGGCACGTGCAAGATGGGCGTCGCCGCTGATCCGAACGCTGTGGTCGACGCGCGCCTGCGCGTTCACGGCCTCACGGGGTTGCGCGTGGTCGATGCGTCCGTCATGCCCACCATCACCTCCGGGAACACCAATTCGCCCACTATTATGATTGCCGAAAAGGCGAGCGAGATGATCCGCGAGGATCGCCAGTAGCAGACGGTTCCAAATTCGCGCCGTTTATGACGCAAATTTGTCACGTTGCACCGCGATAATCCCCGAAGTTCCCCTGCCGTTTCGGCTTGTGTTTTGTTAATGCATTGAATTAACGTTGGTTTTCTACTGGACAACGGTATTGGCATAGCACTTGCTCAGCTATTGTCAATCGAACTTAACTTGGGAATAATCATGAACCTGAAGGACAGCCCGCTGGGCATATTAGAATTCGCCGACGAATCCGGCGAAAGCATCGCCGCCCGTTATCCCGGTTTAGCGCGCGTACAACTACTGCTTGAACGCGGCATGGACGATTTGTTTGAAAGCGACGACATCGCCCTCGACGAGTTCGCATTTTAGAATCTCCCGGAATCAACTTTTATCATTGGAAGCTGATTTATTTGCGAGGCGCGTACAGCGCGCGCCTGCCATCGCCACTTACAGCGGATTCTTCGTCTCTTCGCTCCTCAGAATGACGGTTGGTTAGATCGGCAGGTAACGTGTTAGCGAAGAAACGAAACAGTGACCGCGCCACGATCCGCATGGGTATTGTCGCGCAGGATATGCATCACCACATGGCAGGCTGGATGCGCCTCCTGGCAAGGCAAAAATGTAGGGCGGGGCCCACCCGCCAGACGATATTAACGTTGATCTTCATTTCTGCCATTGATGGCGGCTGGAATCCGCCCTTCTCAAACTGCTTTTCTAAGGTAATCGTTGACCGTCGTTGTGAGCCCCGGTAGTCTCACCCCTTTTTGGTAGGAGCAAAGCGATGCCAGAGCGCATTATGTTTCGTACCGGCGAGGCGACAGTGGAAGCCAAGGCCGGACAGTTTACCGACGCGATGCCGGAGATCTTGATCGGTGATGTGAGCGGGCCAGTGGGGCAGGCGTTCGCGGGGATGATGGGACAGAGCGCGGGGCATACGCGCATGTTCGCCATCCGCGACTGCAATCAAATGGTGAAGCCCGCGACGATGATGGTTCCGAAGGTGACGATCAAAGATGGCGCGACAATTAACTTGCTCGGCGGCGTAGTGCAATCCGCCACGGCGGACGCGGTGTTGGATTGTGTGATCGACGGCCTGCTGCCCCGCGATCAAGTGAACGATCTTTGCATCATTGCATTAATCTGGTTGGATCCGCGCGCCGTGAAGGACCCGAATCTGGATCAGAAGGATTTGTATCGCACTAACTACGAAGCGACGAAACTCGCGATCAAGCGCGCGATGGGTAACGAGCCGAGTATTGATGAGTTGATCGCCAATCGGCATAAGATCAAGCACTACATGTTTGATCCCGAGGCAAAGTAAATCCGTGCGCCGTCATTCCCGCCGCCGAATGTTTTAATCGGGGGCGGGAATGACGGCGCTTTTTTAGTTTAGGCATGACCGAGAAACCGGATCGTTTCGAATCGGAAATAACTATGCGTCGTTGGTTCCTGATTTTCTTGCTCGGCATCGTTGCTTCAACTCGCGCCGAGCCATTGCCACCGCCCGTCGTGAAGGCGCTACAGCAAGCGGAAATTCCGCAAAGTGCTGTTGGCGTCTACGTGCGCGAACTCGGTTCAACCAAGCCGGAAATCGCCCACCGCGCCGATCAGGCGATGAACCCTGCTTCCGTCATGAAGCTCGTGACGACCTACGCGGCGCTGGAAATGCTCGGCCCGGCCTATACCTGGAAAACCGATGTCTATGCCGCAGGCCTAACCGGTGACGCCGTGTCCGGCAATTTGTATCTCAAAGGCTACGGCGACCCGGCCCTGACCTTGGAGGATTTCTGGCTGCTGCTCAGGGCGCTGAGGCAGCGCGGCGTCCGCGTGATCAAGGGTGATTTGGTGCTGGATCAAAGCTATTTCGATCTGCCCAAGACCGATCCGAATGGTTTCGATAACAAGGGCTACCGCGCCTACAACACCAACCCCGCGGCGACTTTGATCAGTTTCAAATCCGTTAGCGCTCGCTTCATCCCGAGCGCCGATGGGTTAAGTTTGAAGGTTGTACTTGATCCCGATTTGCCGCAGATCAAATTGCAAAGCCAGGTGAGCGTGAAAGCGGGACCTTGCCCGAGCGACTGGCGCGATGGCATCAGCAAAGACGTGCAAAACGACCCGCGCTCAGCGACCATCTTGTTGCGCGGCAACTTCGCGGCGGAATGCGGCGAAAAATCCCTGCAATTCAATTTGCTTGCCAATTCCGAATTTGTCGCCGGTTTGTTCCACCAGCTTTGGACTGAGATGGGCGGTGCCTGGCTGGGCTCAATAAAGGAAGGCACGGCGCCGGAAGGCGAGCGACCACTCTTGTCCCGGGAGTCGCAGCCATTGGCCGAGGCAGTTCGGGATACCAATAAGTGGAGCAACAACCTAATGGCGCGCACCATCTTGTTAACCCTGGGCGCGGAACAGTTCGGCGCGCCGGGAACGCCGGCCAAGGGTGAACGGGCGATCAAGACCTGGCTCGCTGGAAAAGGCCTGGAATTTCCGGAGCTTGTGATCGAGAATGGGGCCGGCTTGTCGCGCCAGGAACGCATCAGCGCGAAGAGTCTCGGCGACCTGCTGGTCGATGTCGGGAACAGCCCGGTCATGCCGGAACTCATGTCTTCGCTCCCCATCGCCGGGGCAGACGGCACTATGAAAAAACGTCTCAAAAACAATGAAGTAACCGGACGCGCCCACATCAAGACCGGCACCTTGGACGGCGTGAAGACCATTGCCGGATACGTCCTCGGCAAATCGGGAAAACGGCTGGCGGTGGTATTTTTGGTCAATCATGCCAATGCCGGCGCGGCCGATGCCGCGCAAGATGCACTGCTGCAATGGGCCTACCAAAAATAGTTGCAAATTTATTTGGGCCGAGGCAGCGTTTCGGCTATCATTCTTAATAACAACTTGAAACGTGTGCAATAAAACGCGCTAACGAGGTAACGTTATGTTTGATAGACTGTTTTTGCGGTATGTCGTCCTTTCTCTGGCTGGAGTCTTCGCCGCCGTACCCTTGTCCTACGCCGCTGGAAGCAATTGGTTCGGTGGTATTGATGTTGCCACTAAATTTTTGGCCAAGAACGGTCAAAATTTTTCCGGCAGCGTGGACGACACGACCAAGTCGCGGCGGATTTATGGCGCATACCAGATCAACCGGATGCTGGGGATCGAATTGGGCGCGGATATCGCCCGCGCGAACGTCAAGGACAACGGGTGGTTTGAGCCGGGTAGTTTGACTCCGGGACTTAAAGCTAAAAGTTGGCAATTCTCCAGTACCGGCACCTTACCGATCGGGCCGAAGCTCGGTCTCACTGGCAAAATTGGCGCCTACCGCGGCGAGGTGGACTTAGCGGACGGCCAATCCATCGCCGACGACGGCAAGACTAACGCGCTCTATGGAGTCGGGCTCAAGTACGACTTCAGCCAAAATTTTCGCCTCCATGGCGGCTGGGACCGCTACCGGCTTGGTACGGACAAGACGACCGTTGATGGTGACCGGAACATTGATCTGTTGTCGATTGGGCTGAAATACCGCTTCTAGTTTGGCATGCCATTCTCTCATTAGAGCCTAGGATTCCCCCGGTAGTTCAGTTAACCTATTCCCATAAGTCCACCGAGCTTATGAGCGCGGCCGTTAATGCCTTGGGCACGTCTACATTCGCGATCACGAACTCATTTCTGTGATCGAACGCATGCTGCGCATGTATTAAATTCAACATTTGTTGGAAACGATGCCTCCAGGAGCCTCATCCATATTGCTTCTTAGGTAATGCATTGGCAGGAGTCAAGCTGGACGCGGATTTTGGCAAGGTGCAGTGGCGGTGAGTTAAAGCACTGAACTGCAGATCCCCCACCCGATCAAGTAGTTTCCAAGAATCCCGGCAAAAATTACCCCACCCACCCAGTTATTGTGGCGGAACGCTTGGAAGCATCCGGCGCGATCGCGGCTGCGGATGAGGACGAAGTGATAGCCCATCATGCCCGCGGCGATGGCTAATCCAAAGTAATAAACCCAACCCAAACCGAGCGACAGACCGATCATCGCCATGATGCCTATCACGAGCGCGTAACAGAGCATCACGGCGGCGACGTCGAAGTCCGCGAATAGAATCGCCGACGTGTGGAGACCGAGTCTCTCGTCGTCGTTGCGGTCCACCATGGCATATTCCGTGTCGTAGGCGATGGCCCAGAAAATGTTCGCCAGCAACATGATCCATGCCAGCGCTGGAACGGCGCCGGTTTGCGCGGCGAATGCCATGGGTATGCCAAAACCGAACGCTACGCCGAGATAGGCCTGCGGGATGGCGAAGAAACGTTTGGTGTACGGATAACTCGCGGCGATGAGGAGCGCGGGGAAGGATAGCGCGATGGTGAGCGCGTTGGTTTGCAGCACTAGCAAGAATGCCAGCAAAGCCAGTACTCCGGCCACCGCAAGCGCTTCGTTCGCGGAAATTTTTCCCGATGTGAGTGGGCGATGCTTGGTACGCTCCACATGTAAATCGAAATCGCGGTCGGCGTAGTCGTTGACGGCGCAGCCCGCCGAACGCATGAGTAAGGTGCCGAGCGAGAAAATTAAAATCAGCTTAAGACTCGGCGGACCATCGGCCGCGATCCATAGCGCCCACAGAGTGGGCCACAACAACAACAACGTGCCGATGGGTTTGTCGAGCCGCACCAGCTTGGCATACAATACTGCGCGATCAACAACGGCGCTCATACTTTGAGATAGTCGATTTTCGAATGCATCCAGCGGGCGAGATGCCGATCCGCCGTGGCCGGGTACTGCTGCAACAAACGCTCGGCCCAAGTGCGCGCGGCTTGCAAAAGATCCGCGTCTTGTTCGAGATCGGCGAATCGTAACATGGGCGCGCCGCTCTGCCGGGCGCCGAGGAATTCGCCCGGCCCCCGCAGCGCCAAGTCCTGGCGGGCGATTTCGAAGCCATCGGTATTCTCATAGATGATCTTCAACCGAGCGCGCGCCGTTTCCGATAACGGATTTTGGAATAGTAAGATGCAGGTGCTTTGCTGCGCGCCGCGTCCGACGCGGCCGCGCAGTTGATGCAGTTGCGACAGGCCCATGCGTTCCGCATTTTCGATCACCATGAGCGTCGCATTCGGCACATCGACGCCGACTTCGACCACGGTCGTCGCCACCAGGAGTTGAATCTCGCCGGACTTGAACGCTTCCATGACCGTGGCTTTTTCCGCGGACGTTAAACGTCCATGCACCAAGCCCACCCGAAGTTCGGGAAACGTTGCCTCTAGGTGAGCGAAGGTATCGACCGCCGTCTGCAATTGTAACGCCTCCGATTCCTCGATCAGCGGACATACCCAATAGGCTTGCGCGCCGTCCTGGCATGCGGCGCGTATGCGTGCGATCACTTCATCACGCCGCGCGTCGGAGACGAGCTTGGTGACGACGGGCGAGCGTCCCGGCGGCAGTTGATCGATCACTGAAACATCGAGATCGGCAAAGAAACTCATCGCCAGGGTTCGCGGGATTGGAGTCGCGCTCATCATCAACTGGTGCGGCTGAAATGTGCCGCGCGTGCCTTTGCCGCGCAGCGCGAGGCGCTGATCGACGCCGAACCGATGTTGCTCGTCGATCACGACCAATCCCAATCGATCGAACGCCACATCCGTTTGAAACAGCGCGTGGGTGCCCACTATGAGCTGCGCTTCGCCGTTGCTCGCGGCCGCGAGCGCAGTCCGCTTCGCCTTGCTTTTGAGGCTGCCGGTCAACCACGCAGTTTGCACGCCGAGTGGTGTCAGCATCGCATCGATCCTGCGATAATGTTGCTCGGCCAATATTTCCGTCGGCGCCATCAACACCGCTTGATAGCCGTTGGCGATGGCGCGCGCGCAGGCGAGGGCGGCGACGATGGTCTTGCCGCTGCCGACGTCACCTTGTAACAAGCGCTGCATCGGATGGCCGTGGCCGAGATCGCGATTGATTTCATCAAGCGCGCGCCGCTGCGCATTCGTCAGCTCAAACGGCAGAGATGCTAGAAACTGCACAACGAGCTGACCGCTATCATTGAGCTTGGGCGCGGCATGGGAGCGCCGCTCGCGGTACGCGCGCCGCATGGACAGTTGCTGCGCGAGCAGTTCATCGAATTTCAATCGCCGCCACGGCGGCGAGGATTTGTCTTCGAGTTGGCTTTGCGAATGATCCGGTGCGGGATGGTGTAGCCGGTTCACACTCGCTTCAAAACTCGGCAATGAGAGTTGTTTCAGTAAGCCGTCGGCAAGTGTGTCGCTCAGATCGCAGCGCGCTAGGGCGAGATGGACGAGCTTTTTGATCGTTGCTTGCGGCAAGCCCGCGGTGGTCGGATAGACCGGCGTTAAAGATTCCGCCAGCGGCACACCTTCACCGACGACGCGATATTTTGGGTGCACCATCTCCAGCCCGAAGTAACCTTGGCGCTGTTCGCCCAACACCCGCAGTCGTTTGCCCACCTTGAGTTGTTTGATCTGGCTTGGATAAAAATTGAAGAAGCGCAGATAGAGCACCGCCGTGCCGTCGGCGATTTGGCACACCAACTGGCGCCGCGGCCGATACTGAATCTCGGCATGTAACAGTTCGCCTTCGGTTTGCGCGACACGGTCGAAAGGCAGGTCGCTGATGGGATAGAGGTGGGTTTCGTCTTCGTAACGCAAAGGCAGATGCAACACCAAATCAAAGTCGGCGCGGACGCCTAGTTTTTCCAGGCGATTGCGCGTCGGTGCGCTTTGGGAATCCAGAATCGAAACAGCGTTGCGTTTCGATGGCGATGAAGACTTTATCGCGAGTGGAATCTAATCGCTTCCTTTGACTCGATTGACCCGCACCACTTCCGGGACGGCGCGCAATTTTTGCATCACGACCGCCAAGTGGCTGTGATCCTTTACCTGAACGGTAAAGTTGATGGTGGTGTATACCTGAGAATCCTTTTCTTCCGTAGCGAAGTTTTCGATATTAGAGTTAGCCTCGGCGATACTCGCGGCGATGCGCGCCAACACACCGGTCTGGTTCGCGGCGACGATCTTGATGCGTACGTCGAATAAATGGGTACCGGCATCGTCCCAATCGACATCGATCCACTTATCGGGATCGGCGCGAAACTGGCGAATGGCACGGCAATCATGGGTATGGATGGTGAGGCCCTGGCCCTTGTTGATATAACCGAGAATGGGATCGCCGGGAATGGGCATGCAGCATTGGGCGAACTGCACCGCCATGCCTTCGCTGCCGTGGATGGTGATGCTGCCTAGTTTGTGCTCCTGGGTCGTGGACGGATCCGAGAGCCGCAACAGGCGGCTGGCTACGACCACGTTAAGCCGCTTGCCGAGGCCGATGTCAGAGAGCGCCATCTCGCGGGTCTTAATCTTGTCGCCGCGCAGCATTTGTTCCCAGTGGCTTTCGTTGATGTCCGCTGGATCGACTTTCAGCGCGCGCAGGGCCTGATTGAGCAAACGCTCGCCTAGCATCACCGACTCATCGAAGCGCATCGTCTTCAAGTAATGGCGAATCTGAGATCGGGCCTTGCCGGTGACGACGAAATTGAGCCAACCGGGATTGGGCGCTGGGTGTGGCGCCGTGACGATTTCCACGCGATCGCCGCTCTTGAGCGGCGTGCGCAACGGCGCAAGTTCGTGGTTGATCTTGACCGCCACACAGCGATCGCCTATGTCGGTGTGGAGCGCGTAAGCGAAATCAACCGCGGTTGCGCGTTTCGGCAATGATTTGATTTCACCCCGCGGTGTGAAGACGTAGACCTCGTCGGGAAAGAGATCGACTTTGACGTACTCGAGAAATTCCGTCGAGTCGCGGCTTTGCGTTTGAATCTCCAGCAGCGATTGCAGCAGATGGTGGGTGCGCTTTTGCAACTCGTTCAAGGAGCTATCACTGGACTTGTACAGCCAGTGGGACGCGACGCCGGCTTCCGCGATGCGGTGCATTTCTTGGGTACGAATCTGAATCTCGATCGGCGTGCCGAACGGGCCGATCAAGGATGTATGCAAGGCTTGGTAACCATTCGCCTTCGGAATGCCGATGTAATCCTTGAACTTGCCGGGAATGGGTTTATACAAGTTATGCAGCGCGCCCAACGTCAGATAACAGGATGGCAAATCCTTCACGATCACGCGCAAGCCATAGATGTCCAGCACCTGCGCGAAGCTCAAGGACTTCTCGATCATCTTTTTATAGATGCTGTAAAGGTGCTTTTCTCTCCCATAGACGCTCGCGTCGACCTTATTCGCAGCCAGACGTTCTTCGATGGCATGTTGAATTTTCGAGACGACTTCGCGACGATTACCGCGCGCGCCTTTGATCGCTTTACTCAGGACGCGGTAGCGTGTCGGATATAAATAACGGAAGGCGAGTTCTTGCAGCTCTTGATAGATATTGTTGAGGCCGAGGCGATTGGCGATCGGCGCGTAAATATCCAGGGTCTCGTGGGCGATGCGGGTTTGCTGTTCGCGATTGACAGCAGCCAGCGTACGCATGTTGTGCAGGCGATCAGCTAGTTTAATCAGGATCACGCGCACATCGCGCGCCATCGCCAACAACATCTTGCGGAAATTTTCCGCTTGCGCGTGCTGCTGGGATTCGAATTCTATTTTGGTGAGCTTCGATACGCCGTCGACTAAATCGCCGACAGATTTGCCGAAGGCGCGGGTGATTTCACGCTGGGTTGTGCCGGTGTCTTCAACCGTATCGTGTAACAGCGCCGCCATGAGCGCCTGCGGATCGAGATGCATATCCGCCAGGATCTTGGCGACGGCAACAGGGTGGGTGATGTAGGGTTCGCCGCTTTTGCGAAACTGCCCATCATGGGCGGCTTTGGCGAGTTCGAAAGCGGCTTCGATCTGCGCGACATCCGCCGGCTTGAGATAGCTGGAAACGGCGTGGGACAGTTCTGTTACTTCAGCCATGACGTGCGCCAAAAGGATGAAAAGATGTAACTAAGATAGAAGTATTCTGCGCCCCATTGCCATTGCTGTTAAAAACCTTTCAACGAGTTAGCTCAAGCCTGGGGCGGCGTGCGATTGAGTATCTCGATGCCGACTTTGCCAAGCGCCACTTCACGCAACGCGATCACGCATGGCTTATCTTTGTTCGCTTCCACGAGCGGGGTGGCGCCGATCGACAGTTGGCGCGCCCGTACGGTAGCCACGAGCGTCAACTCGAAACGGTTGGGTATTCTTTTCAAACATTCGTCGACAGTAATTCTAGCCATTAGGGTCTCGTTGTGTCAGGTTCGTTATCAAATCGGCATTCGCGGTAAGCTGCCGAGCGAGATGCAATCGTTGGGTGCGGACGATGCCGGACAAATCTTTGACTGCATCGGTGAAGTTGTTGTTAATAATAACATAGTCGAATTCGACTACATGGCTGATGTCATCTATGGCCGCCGCGAGACGTCGCCGTATGGTTTCCGGCAAATCTTGTTTGCGGCCTTCGAGGCGCGACCGCAATGCTGCCAAAGTGGGCGGTAGAATAAAAATGCCGATGACGCCGGCGAGTATTTTTCTGACTTGCCGCGCCCCTTGCCAATCGATTTCCAGCAACACATCGTGGCCGCCAGCGAGGGTATCGTCGATCCAGCGTTGCGATGTGCCGTAGAGATTGCCGTAGACTTCCGCGCTTTCAAGAAACTCAC
>JAYTGZ010000226.1:0-3753 GCA_043733025.1 Pseudomonadota bacterium
ATCACCGGCTCCGCCTCCAACGCAATGGAAAACTTTTCACCCACCGAAGTTTGAATCGCTCGCGCCAGCGCCAGAATTTCCGCACCTGTCGCGCCGCCACGATTCACCAGCACTAGCGCATGTTGCTCGTGTACGCCCGCGCGGCCAAGCGACTTGCCTTTCCAGCCGCATTGCTCGATCAGCCAGCCGGCCGCGAGCTTTACTTTCCCGCCGGGCAACGGATAGTGTGGAACTTTGTGGTGATTTGCTTGGATGCGCACGAGTATGTCGCCGTCCACGATGGGATTCTTGAAGAAGCTGCCGGCGTTGCCGATCACCGCCGGGTCCGGCAATTTGCGGCGGCGAATGCCGCACACGGCGTCGCTCACGTCCCGCGCCGTTGGCGCGGTAGCGCCCATGCGCTCGAGTTCCGCACGCAACGCACCGTAGTCCAAATGGAGTTTCGCCGCACGAGGCAACCGGAAAGTCACGCTCGTGATCACGTGATGATCCTTGAGTTCGCGTTTGAACACGCTGTCGCGATACGCAAACTCGCAGGCGGCGCGATCGAATATGCGCACGCTCCCGTCCGCCACATCCATCGCTTGCAACGATTGAAACACCTCCTTCATCTCGACACCGTAAGCGCCGATATTTTGAATCGGCGTCGCGCCCACCGTGCCGGGAATGAGCGAGAGATTTTCCAACCCCGCTAATTGTCGATCCAACGTCCAGCGCACGAAGCTATGCCAGTTCTCGCCCGCCGCGGCTTCGACGTAGGTTGCGTCCGCATGTTGCTCGACGATGCGCGTTCCAAGCAGTTTGATATGTAGCGCGAGTCCCGGGAAATCCTGGGTTAGCAACAGATTGCTGCCGCCGCCGAGAATCAACAGCGGTTCGGTGGGTTGGCGCGATTGCAACGCCGCGCGCAATTGTTCGATGTCACGAACCTCTGCGTATGATCGAGCACGCGCCGCGACGCCGAAGGTGTTGAACGGTGTCAGACTAACGCTGGATTGAATTAGTGCCGGAGTCACTCAATGTCTCTCTGTCATTCCCGCGAAGGCGGGAATCCATTTAGCGCAACGGCGCCCAACGTCAACATGGATTCCCGCCTGCGCGGGAATGACAACCCTATACGTTGAACCGGAAGTGCATGACATCGCCATCTTTAACGATGTACTCCTTACCTTCGAGACGCATCTTCCCCGCCTCTTTTGCGCCCTGTTCGCCTTTCAGCGCGACGTAGTCTTTGAAGGCGATGACTTCGGCGCGGATGAAACCTTTCTCGAAATCCGTGTGGATGACGCCGGCGGCTTGCGGCGCGGTGGCGCCGATGGGGATGGTCCACGCACGCACTTCTTTTTCGCCGGCGGTGAAATAGGTTTCCAAACCGAGCAATGAATACGCGCCGCGGATGACGCGGTTGAGCCCCGGTTCTTCCATGCCGGCGTCGGTAAGAAATAATTTTTTATCCTCGTCGCTGAGATCGGAAATCTCCGCTTCCAGCGCGGCGCAGATGGCGATCACCGGCGCATTTTCCGTCTTGGCGTAGTTAACGACTTGATCGAGCAGCGGGTTGTTGTCGAAGCCATGTTCCTTCACGTTGGCGATGTAGATCGCGGGTTTGGACGTGAGGAAAAACATCGGTTTTAGTAATTTCATTTCGTCCGAATCGAAACCCATGGCGCGCACTGGCGTGCCTTTATCGAGTTGGATTTTGACTTTCTCCAGCAGCGCAGCGAGCTTGATCGCTTCTTTGTCGCCGGAGCGCGTGTTCTTGCCGACGCGTAGAATCGCTTTATCGACCGACTGCAAATCGGCGAGCGCCAGTTCCGTGTGGATCACTTCGATGTCGTCAATGGGGCTAACCTTGCCGGCGACGTGGATGACGTTGTCGTCTTGAAAACAACGCACCACGTGGGCGATGGCGTCGGTCTCACGGATGTTGGCGAGGAATTGGTTGCCGAGTCCTTCGCCCTTCGATGCGCCCGCCACGAGGCCGGCGATGTCGACGAACTCGACGATGGCGGGGATGACTTTGAGCGGTTTGGCGATGGTCGCCAGCGCCTGCATTCGCGGGTCGGGCACTTCCACTACGCCGACATTCGGCTCGATGGTGCAGAATGGATAATTCTCGGCGGCGATGCCGGCCTTGGTCAGGGCATTAAACAGCGTCGATTTACCGACGTTGGGCAAGCCCACGATGCCACATTGCAAACTCATTTACTTTCCTCTTTAGGGTCCGCTTCCGCTTTCGGACGGGTGTGTAATTTCAGCATTGCCGCCTGCAAATCACCACGAGCAATCTGCGGAAATATTTGCAGCGAACGGGTGATGGATTCTTCGATCGCCACTCGGTCTTCAGCTCGCGGCGATTGCAACACATAGCCGATCACCGCATCGCGATCGCCGGGATGGCCGATGCCGATGCGCAGCCGCCAAAAATCCGGCGTGCCCAAATGCGCGGCCATGTCCTTCAAACCGTTGTGGCCGCCGTGGCCACCGCCGTGCTTCATCTTAACCGTGCCGGGCGGCAGATCCAACTCATCGTGTACGACTAAAATCTCCCGCGGCAAAATTTTGTAGAACGTCGCCAATGCCTGCACCGCGCGGCCACTGGCGTTCATGAAGGTCATCGGTTGCAGCAGCCACAACTCATGGCTCCCCTGGCTTAAGCGTGCCGCATCGCCATGAAATTTCTTCTCCGGCTTTAGCGCTATGCGTTCGTTCGCGCACAACTCGTCAATCCACCAAAACCCGGCGTTGTGGCGAGTCTTCGCGTACTCGTTACCGGGATTGCCTAGGCCGACGATGAGTTTGATGGACATTTCCAATTTGTTATCCTGAGCGTGGCGAAGGATCTGCTTTTCGCGGCCGAGCAACGGGCGATATCAGCAGATTCTTCCCCCGGATCGAGTGCGGGGTCAGAATGACAGGTGAATAAAAAAATTGCCCGCCCGGCGGACCGGGACGGGCAACAACAGCAAAGAAATGGTGCGGGAGGTTATTTCTTTTTCTCGTTTTTCTTGGCGGGCGCTTTGTCGACGGTTTTTTCTTTAGGCACCTGGGCCGTGGCCGGAACGTCAGCCGCGGCGGTGGCTGCGGCTGCGGCTTCTTCTTCGGCAATGGCAGCCCTCGGTATGATGATCGTGGCGACGACCGGATTCTCAAGCTTAACTTTCGCAACAATGTCCACACCGGAGGGCAGGGTCAATTCTTTCACGTGCAGTGAGTGGCCGGCAGCGAGATTGCTTAGGTCGACTTGAATAAACTCGGGCAGATCCGCCGGCAAGCACACCACATCGATCTCGTTCAGCACGCGGCTGACCAAACCCCCGGATTCTTTTACACCAGGCGAGATATCGTCGTTGATGAAGTGCAGCGGCACTTTCATGTGGATCTTGGAGTTAGCATCGATGCGCTGAAAATCCACGTGATTGACGATGAGGCGGAACGGGTGACGTTGAACATCACGCAGCAAGACTTGCTGATCGGCGCCATCGAGGTTCATGGTCAAAACGGAAGAGTGGAACGCTTCGGCGCGAAGCTTGTGAAAAATCTCGTTGTGATCGAGCTCGATCGGCATGGGTTTGTCGCTGCCACCGTATAAAATACCAGGGACGCGACCGGCGATACGCAGGCGGCGGCTCGCACCCGTGCCGTGTGTCGTCCGGGTTGTTGCTGTGAATTCTATTTTCATTGCTTGCTCCAAGTATGAGCCAACCGCGACCAGTTGACCCGTTGTAATTGGCTAGTTTTCACTAGCCACCA
>JAYTGZ010000227.1:0-8586 GCA_043733025.1 Pseudomonadota bacterium
GAGGCTAGGGTATTGGGGTTGGGGCTTGAGGTCTTTCCTAGTCCCTAAAGCACTAGTCGACGAATATCGGTCAATGCGCCATTCAAGAACGTGATGAAGCGCGCACCCAGCGCGCCGTCGACGACGCGGTGATCGTAGGAAAGCGACAGCGGCACGATAAGGCGTGGCAGAAAGGTTTCTTTGTTGGCGTTCCATACGGGTTTCATCGCCGCGCGGCCGATGCCGAGGATGGCGACTTCCGGCGCGTTAATGATGGGTGTGAAGTGGGTGCCGCCGATGCCGCCAAGGCTGGAGATGCTAAAGGTGCCGCCTTGCATGTCCGTGGGTTTGAGTTTGCCTTCGCGGGCGAGGGCGGAGAGTTCGCCGAGTTCCTTTGCAATCGCCAGCACACCTTTTTGATCGGCGTTCTTAATTACCGGGACGACCAAACCATTGGGTGTATCAGCGGCGAAACCGATGTGGTAATAATTTTTCAGGATTAGATTCTCACCACCGCGATCGAGCGAGCTGTTGAACTCCGGGAATTTCTTCAATGCCGCGATTGCAGCCTTGATGGTAAACGCGAGCGGCGTGAGCTTGACGCCTTGCTTCTCGGCGTCGGCGCCTTGGGCTTTGCGGAAGGCTTCCAGCTCGGTCATGTCCGCTTCGTCGAACTGGGTGATATGCGGGATCGCAAGCCAGTTGCGGTGCAGCGTCGGGCCGGAAATTTTCTTGATGCGCGACAGGGGTTTCGTCTCGATCGGCCCGAATTTGCTGAAGTCCACGTTCGGCAGATCGGGCAGGTTGGGCGCGAAGTTGACGCTAGTCGCCGTCCCGCGGCTCGCCGCCGCGCCGCCGCCAGCGATGGCTTGTTTGACGAAATTCTGAACGTCTTCTTTGGTGATGCGGCCTTTGTTGGCGCTGCCGGTGATGCCGCTCAAATCCACACCGAGTTCGCGGGCGAATTTGCGTACCGAAGGGCTGGCGTGGGGACGGCCTTCGGAACTGGGCGCGGGTTCAAGGGCTGCCGTGGGTCGCGCCACGATGATGGTGCGTGTTGGGTCAAATGCCGGCACGGCCGCAGCGGGGACGTCTTTGGCGGCAGCGGGCACCGCGGCGACGGCGGCCTTTTCAATGGCCCCTTGTGCAGCGGCTTTGGCTTGCTGCTCGGCGGCTGCGGCTTCAAGCATCATGATGGTCGTGCCCTGGGATACTTTGTCGCCGACTTTGACTTTTATCTCCTTCACGATGCCGGCGGAAGGCGAGGGGATTTCCATCGTGGCCTTGTCCGTTTCCAGCACCAATACGCTGGCTTCGCTTTGCACCGTATCGCCGGGCTTCACCAATATTTCGATGATCTCCACGTCTTTGAAATCGCCGATATCGGGCACTTTTACTTCAACCAGGTTGCTCATGTAGGTTCCGTTTGATTTGCGAACAAGTGAATGGCTTGCATTATATGGGATGAGTGAACCACGCCTTCACTCGGATTAGACCAGGCGCGGATTATCCTTTTCCGGATCGATGCCGTATTTCTTGATGGCATCGCTTACCATGTTGGGCTTGATGGTCCCTTCGTCGGCCAAGGCTTTTAGCGCGGCGAGGGTGACGAAATGGCGATCAACTTCGAAGAACTTGCGCAACTGCTTGCGGCTGTCGGAGCGGCCGAAACCGTCGGTGCCTAACGCGACATAGCGGCCGGGCACGAATTCGCGAATCTGATCGGCATAGGTTTTTATATAGTCAGTGGCTGCAACGGCAGGCCCCGCTTGCTTCTCCAGGCAGGCTGTCACGTAAGGCAAGCGTGGCGCGGCTTCCGGATGCAGCATGTTCCAGCGCGTGCAATCAAGCGCTTCGCGGCGTAGCTCGTTAAAGCTGGGCGTGCTCCAGATATCCGATTCCACCCCCCAGTCATTTTTTAGCAGCGCCGCGGCGGCGATGACTTCGCGGAAGATGGTGCCGGAACCGAGCAACTGCACACGCGGCGCTTTCGATTTCGCCGCACCCGCTTGGAACAGGTACAACCCCTTGATGATGCCTTCCTCGGCGCCCTTCGGCATTTCGGGATGAACGTAGTTTTCGTTCATCAAGGTGAGATAGTAAAAAACGTTTTCCTGGTCCTCGTACATGCGGCGCATGCCGTGGTGAATGATCACCGCGACTTCGTAGGAAAAAGTCGGGTCGTATGAGATGCAGTTGGGAATGAACGAGGCGTGCAAATGACTCTGGCCATCTTGATGCTGCAAGCCTTCGCCATTGAGCGTCGTACGGCCGGCGGTGCCGCCGAGCAAGAAGCCGCGCGCCTGAATATCGCCCGCCGCCCACGCCAAATCGCCGATGCGCTGGAAGCCGAACATCGAGTAATAGATGTAGAACGGAATCATATTGACGCCGTGATTCGAGTACGCGCTCGCGGCGGCGATCCACGACGACATGGCGCCCGCTTCGTTGATTCCTTCTTCCAGGATCTGGCCCGCTTTGTCCTCGCGGTAATAGAGCAATTGATCCTTGTCGACCGGCGTGTAGAGTTGGCCTTGCGACGAATAAATGCCGAGGGTGCGGAACAGGCCTTCCATACCGAAGGTGCGCGCTTCGTCGGGCACAATGGGCACGACGAGTTTGCCGATTTCTTTGTCGCGGGTGAGCATCGTGAGCATGCGCACGAAAGCCATGGTGGTGGAAATCTCGCGCTCCCCTGTGCTCTTGAGCAGCACCTCGAACGTTTCCATCGGCGGAATCTTTAGGGCGGGCGCGGTTTGACGGCGCGACGGCAAGTAACCGCCTAGCGCTTTGCGATGCTCTTTCAAGTAAACGATGATGGGATCGTCGTCCGCCGGTTTATAGAACGGCACCTCGGCGATCTTATCGTCCGCAATCGGCACGTTGAAACGATCACGGAATTTCTTCAGCGCTTCCAGGTCCATTTTCTTTTGTTGATGCGTGGTGTTTTTCGCTTCGCCGACAGCGCCCATGCCGTAGCCCTTCACGGTTTTGGCGAGGATCACCGTCGGTTGACCTTTATGTTTTGTCGCCGCTGCAAAGGCGGCATAAATCTTGTGGGGGTCGTGCCCGCCGCGGTTCAGACGCCAGATGTCCTCGTCGGTCATGCGCGAGACCATCTCCAACGCTTTGGGGTGCTTGCCGAAAAAGTGTTTGCGTACGTAGGCGCCGTCGTTGGCCTTGTAGTTTTGGTATTCGCCATCGACGGTCTCTTCCATGATTTTCTGCAGGATGCCTTCTTTGTCCTTCGCCAGCAAAGGATCCCAATAGGAACCCCAAATCAACTTAATGACATTCCAGCCCGCGCCGCGGAAATTCGATTCCAGTTCTTGAATAATCTTGCCGTTGCCGCGCACTGGCCCGTCGAGGCGCTGCAAGTTGCAATTCACGACGAACACCAAATTGTCGAGATTTTCGCGCACGGCCAGGCCGATAGCGCCCAGGGATTCCGGCTCGTCCATTTCGCCATCACCACAGAAACACCAGACTTTGCGGTTTTCGGTATTCGCGATGCCCCGGCTGTGGAGGTATTTCATAAACCGGGCCTGATAAATCGCCATCAGCGGACCCAATCCCATGGACACGGTGGGGAACTGCCAGAAATCCGGCATCAGCCACGGATGCGGGTAGGAGGTGACGCCTTTGCCGTCGACGTCGCGACGGAAGTTGTCAAGTTGTACTTCCGTGAGCCGGCCTTCCAAGTAAGCGCGGGCGTAGATGCCGGGCGCGGAGTGGCCTTGGAAATAGACCAGGTCGCCGCCATGGTTTTCGCTTGGGGCATGCCAAAAATGGTTGAAGCCGATCCCGAATAGGGTGCCAACCGACGCAAAACTCGCGATGTGGCCGCCCAAGTCGTCGTCATCCTTGTTGGCGCGCACCACCATGGCCAGGGCGTTCCAGCGGCAGATAGAGCGGATGCGCTCTTCTAAGGCTGCGTCGCCGGGAGATCGTTCCTCCATTTGGGGCGGAATGGTGTTGATATAAGCCGTATTCGCACTATAGGGAACGTACGCGCCCGAGCGGCGGGCCTTATCCGTGAGCAGTTCCAAGAGATAATGGGCGCGTTCCGGGCCTTCGCGTTCGATTACCGCGTCCAGCGCCTCCAGCCACTCAAGTGTTTCGCTCTGATCAAAATCCGGTACTGCGGCCATAACTTCTCCTAACGGTTTGTTTAAAAACTACTGCAATGCCCGTCTGGGGGCTGGCGGGGTAGCCCTAGGCTAGCCACTGGCCTTGGGCCATAGGGCCACGTCGTTGCACGGCGCTCGGAATCCTCATGCACATTTGAGTACGTTCCGGTTCCCGCGCGCCGTGCGCCTAGCATACAGGCATTCTCGCTATGATTTTCAACAAACCCCCAAGAGCCCGATCGGGCGGCTAGCTGTAGCATGAAAAGCCATTGCAATCAACTTTTTGCCGGGTTGCATTAGACTTTTGTTGAAAAAACATATGGATTTGAGATAAACTAAAGTTAATTGTGAAATAGTTACATTAAAGGATTCTAAATCTTAGAGAAAATGGCCTGCATCATATGTTTTGGGAGCTACCTGGTCGATGCCCCGCTCGTGAATCGAGCCGCATTGCCCAATGATTTTTATGCGGGCAATACGGGCAGTTCCATGGATCGCATGAAGTGCCAAAGCAGTTTTGGGTTGATCGCGCTATTATAAAAATTTTGTTCCCAAACGGGAAGTGTTAGTTTGAGGTTTGATTGGAAATTGCGGATTTTTTGGTTACTTTTTACATGCGAATCCGCGGTGGGTTGTTGATATTAAGATTCCGGGGTCGTGCCATGAATGACAATGACTAGCGCTATCGAAATCGTAAGCAGGACGGATCCGGGAAAGGTCCGTTCTCATAATGAGGATTTTGTCGCACACGAAAGGGAAGCCGGCGTGGTGTTGTTGGCGGATGGAATGGGCGGGTACAACGCCGGAGAAGTCGCGAGCGGGATGGCGGCCCGCATTATTGTTGAGGGTCTTTGCCATACGTGGCGGGCGCTGACCTCCAACAAACGTGCTGTAGCGGAAAGTGCGAGAGTTGCGGGTCATTCGATCCAGGAACAGGTGGAGCGAGCGAATTGGGCGATTTTCGAGAAAGCCCAGAACGAGCCGCAATGCGAAGGCATGGGAACAACCTTGGTAGTCGGGCTGTTTTACGACAATTACCTTACGGTCGGACATATCGGGGATTCCCGCATGTATCGGTTGCGTGGCGAGTCTTTGCAGCAGATCACCAAGGATCACTCGCTTTTGCAAGAGCAGATGGACAACGGTCTCATCAGCAAAGAAGATGCGCGCAAATCGCGCAATAAGAATTTGCTCACCCGCGCCTTGGGAATCGATCCCAAGGTGGAAGCGGAGATCAGCAGTTTCAACGTTTTGCCCGGTGATCTTTATCTGCTGTGCTCCGATGGGTTGAACGATATGGTCGATGATGAAGAGATTCGGCTTACTTTATTGACCCTGCAGGCGAATTTAGCGTTGGTCGGAGATCAGTTGGTGATGGCCGCCAACGAGAACGGAGGACGGGATAATATCTCCGTTGTATTGGTAAAAGTGTTACGTGCCTTCCCCGCGGCCCGCGGCTGGTTGGCGCGACTGAGGTCGTGGTTTAGTTTACGAGGAAATTAATATGGCGGGGAAACTAGTATTAAGTCTCGACGGTACGTTCATCGGGGAATACCCGTTGTCCAAGGAACGCATCCTGATCGGGCGCAAACCGCATAACGATATTCAAATCGACAACCTGGCGGTAAGTAGCGAACATGCGGCCGTTATCACCATCCTGAGCGATTCCTTCATGGAAGACCTCGGAAGCACCAACGGTACCCTGGTCAACGGCCAAATGGTGAAGAAACATTTCCTCCAAAACGGCGACGTTATCGAGCTGGGCAAACACAAGTTCAAGTATCTCAACGATGCGCCAAGTGAGACAACCGCCGAAGATTTTGAAAAAACCATGGTGATGCGTCGACCGTCGACCGCGGCCGCGCCGGCTGCAGCCGACAAGCCGGTTGGTGGAGATACCTTGACGGGTAAGCAAAGCTTCACGGGGACTTCGACTCTGCGTCCGCCTTCCATGGCCGCCGCACCCGCTGCGTTGGAAGCCGCACCGAACACCGCTTCCAACGCGTCGATTCAAATTCTCAACGGCGGAGGCGCAGGTCGGGTGCTGGAACTCACTAAAACTCTGACTACCCTGGGCAAGCCCGGTGTGCAAGTGGCGGTAATCACCAAACGGCCCAGGGGTTACTTCATTACCCACGTCGAAGGTGCTGGTTTCCCGGTGTTGAACGGCGTGAATCTAAGTGCGCAAGCCCAGCCGTTGGCGGACCACGATATCATCGAGATTGCGGGGATTAAGATGGAATTCTTTTTTAGCCCCACCGCCTAACGACGGCGGTCAGGCGCATGAGGCTGGAAGTCCTCGGTTGCAGTGGCGGTATCGGGGGCGCGCTGCGCACCACCGCGATGTTGGTCGATCACGACGTGTTGATCGATGCCGGGACGGGCGCCACCGACCTGAGCCTAGAGCAGTTGGCGCGGATCAATCATGTGTTCTTGACTCACTCGCATTTGGACCACATCGCGGCGATTGCTTGGATAGTGGACTCGGTAGGCAGCGAGCGTGAACAGCCCCTCGTGGTACACGCATTGGATGCGACAATTCATACTCTCAAGGATCATATCTTCAATTGGCGCGTGTGGCCCGACTTTACCCGCATACCGAATCCGCAGCACCCTTACCTGCGCTTTGAGTCGTTAACCACAGGCATGGAGATCAACCTGGGTGGACGGACGTTTGTTGCGATTCCCGCTAATCACGTTGTGCCGGCCGTGGGATATCGCATCGACAGCGGCTGCCATAGTCTGATCTTCAGCGGCGATACCACAACGAACGACAGCCTATGGCGGATCGCCAATCAGTGCGGAAACTTACGCTATTTGCTGATAGAAACAGCATTCGCGAATCGCGATAGACCTATTGCCGAGGCATCAAAACACTTGTATCCAGACCAGTTGGCGGCTGAACTCAAGAAGTTTACGGGCCAGGCGGAAATTTTCATTACCCACATGAAGCCCGGGCAAGAGATTGAGATTATGGCTGAGATCGCCGCCGTGGGGAGTGGGCAACAACCACGGCGATTGCTCCAGGGACAGGTATTCGATTTTTGACCGCGGCAGTACCGATTTGGGAACATCGAATCATTAATCGGCAACTTTACCATTGGAATTGATGTCACAACGCCAGGGGTCTTAGAGTTAACAATCATTAAATGTGTTGTGTCGTAATGCAGAACGTCTATGCTATTTCGTCTGACCGCGTAAGGTAGGATTAAAGATGAGCGCTGTATTGGAGCCAAACGTACTACCCGGTGGTGACTCGAAATCGAGCGCACACTCCGATTTCGCCAAGAAACTGCAAAACATTGGCGATCAAGCGCAGGCGGCGACCAGCCTCGACGACTTGATGTTGGAAGTCAGTACGGAAATTTGCGAGTGGTTCGAAGCCGATCGGCTGACGGTCTACACCCTTACCGAGGACAAAACTTCGTTAATTTCCCGGGTCAAGACGGGTCTGACGTCCTTTAAGGATCTCAAACTGCCCATTACCGAGACCAGCGTTGCGGGTTATTGCGCCTACCACAAAGCCGTCTTCAAGGTTAACGACGTCTACGACGAGGCCGAGCTAAAAAAATATAACCCACGCATGTATTTTCTGAGGGAAGTCGATCGCCGCACCGGTTATCGCTCCCATCAAATGTTGCTCGCGCCGGTGTTGAGCAGCGATGACCGGCCGCAGCTCTTAGGTGTGTTGCAACTCATCAATACAACCACCGGCATGCCCTTTCCCGATGGTGATCTGGCGCGAATAACCGCATTGGCCAAGGTGTTGGCGAGCGCGTTTCGCCCACGCCAACTGTCGCAACAGATCGGCACCAAATACGATTTTCTGGTCACCGACAACGTTATCTCCGCCGGTGAACTGGATTTGGCCGTGCGTTCGGCGCGGCGCAAGAATGCCGATATCGAAGATGTATTGATCGAGGAATTTCAGATCAAGTCTTCCATTATTGGGCAGTCCCTCGCTAAATTTTTCCAGGTTAAATACGAGCCGTATCGATCCGATCGAGTCAAGTCGATGGATCTCTTACGCAACATCAAGCGCGAATATGCGGCTAGCGCCCAGTGGATTCCCATCGAAGAGAATAAGGACGGCCTGTTGGTGATGACGACCGATCCGGAAAAGATCCGGGCGTCTCACGTTGCGCGTAACGTTTTCCCAAAGCATAAACTCATCTTCTCCGTCACCACTCAGCGGGAGTTTGTTCAGACGCTGAATCAATTCTTCTCCGACAGCTCGACCGGTGGCGGCACGATCGACGAGTTGTTGTCGAGCATGGATCAGGAAATCGGGGACGAGACCGCGGGGGATGAAGACGTCTCTGCCGCGTCCGACAACGAACTGGTGAAGTTTGTAAACAAAGTGATTATCGACGCCTATAACCAAGGCGTTTCCGATATTCACATCGAACCCTATCCCGGTAAAAACAAGACTCAGATCCGTTTCCGCAAAGACGGCTCGCTGATGCTTTATATCGAG
>JAYTGZ010000228.1:0-2929 GCA_043733025.1 Pseudomonadota bacterium
CACATAGTCGGTCAAGAAATTCATCTCCACGTCGATGTGCGGCGCGAAGCGGAAGTTCCAGAAGTTGCACTTCGCTTCCGTTATAGCCGGATCGCGGGCGTCGAAGGTGAGCAATAACACGCGCCGGCTTGGGTCGCGTTCGTTGTGCTTGGCGACCGCGTCGGAAAGCGCATGCACGACGCTGGCTACCGCCGACGCAACGAATTGAACATTTTGGCCCACGGCCTGCGTGAGCGCGAGCAGACTATCCTGTGGGTTCGTCTTGCCGTCGAGGGCGACGATCTCGACCGGTCGGCCGCCCAGCACGCCGCCCTGGGCGTTAATCAGGTCGGCGATACCGCGGAACTGTTTGACCGCTTCCTCGCCCTGTAGCGCGAATGAGCCGCTCAGCCCCATGATTACCGCCAGCTTGACGGGCTCCGCGGCGGGCGCCGCTACCGGCCACAGCCAGATTAGAGCGCATAGCCACAGCGCTGCGTGGGGTACAGCCTTGCGTATTATTGCGGCAGTCATGGCGTTGCTCCGTTGGTTCGGTAATCCCCGGGTGGGGTGTGGGCGCCAGGGCATGCGCATGATTTGCGAATAGGGGTTTTAACGCCCCTTTTCGCCAACCATCAATTTATCGCTAAGCCGGCGCATAGTCAATTCGCAAGCCGCTTCCATACAAGGGCTCGGATGAGGGTCGCCGTATCCAAGTGTCGATCGTCACAAGTTACGTAACGCTTAGCAATCAGGCCTGCCCTTATTTGAGCTGCGGCGCCGTCGAGCCGCTATTCAGAAACGCACTCGCCGCTCCGATGCCGAGGCGCTTCGCCAGCCGCTCGGGCAAGCTTTCGTGGGCTGAATAGTCCACGACTTCCTCGGCCTTAATCACTTCGCGGGCGACGTAGTCCAGGCTGCCCAGGCCATCGGCCAACCCGAGCTTGATTCCTTCCTCGCCGCTCCAGATCAGGCCGGTGAACATTTCAGGCGTTTCCTTAAGCCGTTGGCCACGGCCATCGCGAACTACTTTAACGAATTGCTGATGAATTTGACCAATCATGCGCCGGGCGTACTCCGCATGTTTAGGATCCAGCGGAGAAAACGGATCCAACATACCCTTGTTCGCCCCGGCGGTAATTAGTCGCCGTTCCACGCCCAATTTTTCCATGGTGCCGGTGAATCCGAAACCATCCATCAACACGCCGATGGAACCAATCAAGCTCGCTTTGTCGACGAAAATCTTGTCGGCGGCAACGGCAATGTAATAACCGCCGGAAGCGCAGACATCATCCACCACCGCGTACAGCGGAATCTTCGGAAATTTGGCTCGCAGCCGTTTGATCTCGTCGTTGATCTGGCCCGCCTGCACGGGACTGCCGCCGGGACTGTTGATACGCAACACCACGCCCTGGGTCTTGCTGTCTTTGAAGGCCGCCCGCAAGCCTTCGATGATTCGATCCGCCGATGCTTCCGCACTATCGGCGATCACGCCGCGGATATCGATCACGGCGGTATGTTGCGCACTCGTAACCCCGGCGCCGTGGCGCAACCAACCCATCGCGGCAAACAGCACAAAAATCAGATACAGGAACGTCAGTATCTTAAAGAAAATACCCCAGCGCCGGGCACGCCGTTGTTCGTTCAGCGCAGAATACGCGAGCTTCTCGATGGTCTTGCGTTCCCAGTTAGGTTCGGTGGTGTCATTCATAGGATTAAGGTTCCAACCAATAGAGATGTCCGTCGCGCTCTTCCACCGTCACTTTGACCAAGCTGCGGCCTTTGCACGGGCCGGCACAACAATAGCCGTTGTCGGGGAAGAACGCCGCGCCATGGGTGGCGCAAATCAAGTATACCGTGCTTTCGTCAAAAAACTCGCCCGCCTGCCAATCCAGTTCAGTTCCCTGATGTGGGCAACTATTTAGATAGGCATAGGCTTGGCCGTCCTTGCGCACGGCAAAAGCTGGCAAGGATTTCGTGCCCCATTGCAAATCGAAGCGTACACCGGTACCGCCATCTCTAAGACGGCTCGATTCGCAGATCACGCGTGTTGCATCAACCATGTGCGTAACGCGGGGACGGAATCGACGCACGCAAGCGGATTCAGCGCGCGAAGCTCATCGCCATCGTGGGCGCCGTAACTGACGGCAACGGCGGCGACGCCGGCGTTCTGCGCCATCAACAAATCGTGGGAGGTATCACCTATCATCAAGGTATTGTGCGCAGACACGCCGAGTGTGTCCATGATTTCCAGCAACATCGCCGGGTTTGGCTTCGGAAAACTTTCGTCGGCGCAACGGGTGGTGTGGAAGCCTTTACCGATGCCGGTTTGCTCGAATGAACGCTGCAAACCGGCGCGACTCTTACCCGTCGCCACCGCGAGCCAATGGCCGATCTGCTCCAATTCTTCCAGAAGTCCGTCGATGCCGGCGAACAACGGCGCTTCGTGATCGCGCCCTAAAAAATGATGGCGGTAACGTTCCACGAACGGCGGATAATCGCGCTCCGCGAGATCCGGCAGCAAATACTGCATCGATTCCTTCAGGCCCAGGCCAATCACATAACGGGAGTTCCGCGACGAAGGCGCCGGCAGCTTTAAATCCTCACAGGCACGCTGGATGGAACTGACGATGAGGCCAGCCGAGTCGATCACCGTGCCGTCCCAATCGAAGACTAAAAGTTGAAATTGCCGCGCCATGAAAAAAGCTATTTGAGAGAATCGATCGCCGCGTAGTGTGCACTAAAAAAACAAGGCACGCTAGAAGGCAAGCGAGGCGCGGCTCACCGGCCACCATCCGCCACGCGGCAAGCTGGATGGGGCACGTGGCTCGGTCACTACGGTAACTCACTTAAATCAGCTCAATCGATCAAATCCCGGCCGGATCGGGACGCGCGGTCGAGTTAAACGGGATTGCAAGCATTCCCTTAAGGTCTACGACTTTCTTTAGCT
>JAYTGZ010000229.1:0-3444 GCA_043733025.1 Pseudomonadota bacterium
CCGCGAGCGAATTGCCGCCGGCGGGCGAGGCGCCCGAACCGTTGCCGCCACCTGCGGCGTCGATAGGGCGGCACGATGAACTACGCTCTGCCGGATCTCGCTATGTTCCACCCGCAGGCAGCGCAGGGCAACCGCTGGCATCCGACATGAACACGATGGAACCGGTTCAACTACCCAGCCACGAAATACCTCAGGACGAAGGCGATCGCATCGAGAGCGAGGCCCTGCAAGCGCTGGATGAGGCCGAGCAGGCGGCTTCTCAACCCGGCGCCGTGGAGCAGGAGCAATAACGTCGCTCCATTCCGCCTCACGTCAGGTCTATTGTTGCAGTTGCATCACTTTACCGGACACACCTTTGCTGTCGGGCCCAAGCAAGTAAAGATATGCCGGCAGCAATTGCTCCGGCGTAGGGAGTTTGTGTTTGTCCTCGCCGGGGTGGGTCAATGCCCGTTGCGGCGATTGCATCGGGCCGGGGACAACAAGATTCATGCGCAAGTTTGTCGAGCCCGCCAACTCGTCGGCCCAAATTTTGAGCAATGCCGCCAAACCGGACTTAGCGACAGCAAACCCACCCCAATAGGCAGCGGGATGCACGCCGTGGCTTTCCGAGGTGAAGATCACGGATGCGTCGCGGCCGCGGCGCATAAGTGGCAAGCAGGCGCGGGTCAAGGCGAAGGGCGCGGCTAAATTGACTCGTAGCGACACCAGCCAGTCGTCAAGTCTTTCCTGGGCCAGGGGTTGCAGACGTTGCAGCGCTGCGGCGCAATGGACCACGCCATCGAGACGCCCGAACTCGTGCCCTATGATCTGGGCGATGTTTTCGTAGTCTTGGTCGCTGGCCGTGGCGAAGTCGAGCGGCGCGATGGCCGGTGTTGCATCATTCGCCGCGACGATGTCGTCGTAGGTTTTTTCTAGCTTGGCGATATTGCGGCCATGCAAAATCAGGCTGGCGCCGTGGGCTGCGCAGGCCAACGCGATCGCTTTTCCCAGACCCTGCCCAGCGCCGGTGATCAACACGACTCTGCCCGCAAGTGCAGCGGGCGTAGGGTGATAGTCCTGGAGCGCGATAGGTGTTTTCATGGTTTTGCCGTGTTCTGGAGGATGGGATTCGAGGTATGAGCGTTTGGGGCACACACCGGCCGCCGGAGATTTATCAGTCAATTCAGGGGATTAGAAAATTTCCCCGGCGGCCGCAGGGACGCCGAAATGACAGAATAGGGTCGACTATATTAAACTCACGTCTTGGAGTTGATGGGATTCGGTACGGGCGGTTTGCAGCCCGTATTCTAGCCATCAATCTCGATGAAGCGAAAGTGGCGGAATTGGTAGACGCACTGGATTTAGGTTCCAGCGCCGTAAGGTGTGTGGGTTCGAGTCCCTCCTTTCGCACCAATGAGTTTTTTAGGAAAACATAAATGCAAGCAGAAGTGCAGCAACAACGCCCGCTAGAACGCAAGTTGGATTTTACTTTCCCGGCCACCGAGATTGAAACGCAAGTCGAAACCCGGCTCAAGCAGATTGCGCGCACCGCCAAGTTCCACGGTTTTCGTCCGGGCAAGGTACCGATGAAAATCGTCGCTCAGCAGTACGGCGGCAAAGTGCGGCATGAGGTGATGTCCGATTCGCTGCAGCGTTCTTTCGCCGACCAAGTGAAACAGCAAAATATTCGCATCGCGGGCTATCCCCGCTTTGAGCCCAAGGAAAATGAGGCGAGCGAAAATAGTTTCCAATTCACCGCGGTTTACGAAATCTATCCCGAAGTGGTGCTCGGTAGCCTCGCCGATAAGACCATCAAGCGACCGATCGCGACCATAGGCGACGCGGAGATCGATAAGACCATTGAAGTGTTGCGCAAACAGCGGGTGCATTTTCACCCCGTCGCTAGGGTGGCGCAAAACGGCGATCAAGTGGACATCGACTACGACGGCCAACTCGAAGGCGCGCCCTTCGACGGTGGCCAGGCGAAAGGCGCTCTAGTGGTGTTGGGTGAGGGCCGGCTGCATGGCGATTTCGAGGCAAGCTTGAGCGGCATGAACGCCGGCGAAAGCAAAACTTTCGCCGTTACTTTTCCGGCGGATTATCACGGGGCGCAAGTGGCCGGCAAAACCGTCAGCTTCAGCGTGACCGTCAACAAGGTGAGCGAGCCTCATCTGCCGGAACTGAATGAGGATTTCGCCAAAGCGCTAGGTATCAAGAGCGGTCAAATGGACGACTTACGGGTCGATGTCCGGGCCAATCTCGATCGCGAAATGAAGCGCCGCATGCAGGGCAAGGTCAAAGAGCAAGTGATGCAAACGTTGCTGGATAGCTCGACTTTGGAAGTTCCCCACACTTTGATCGAGATGGAAACCCGGCGGCTACAACAAAACGCCATGCAGGATTTCCAGTCCCGCGGATTGGCCGGGAAAGATAGGACATTGCCGTTAGAATTGTTTACGGACGCAGCGAAGCGCCGCGCGACCTTGGGCCTGATTATTTCCGAGGCGGTGAAGCAGAACAAACTGGAGGCGAAACCCGAGCAGTTGCGCGCTATAATCGAGGAGCATTCAAAGAGCTACGAACAGCCAGATGTGATGGTGCAGTGGTACTATCAACAGCCGGAAATGCTGCAAGAAGTTCAGGCTGTGGTGATGGAAGACAATGTGGTGGCGTGGGCATTGAGCCAGGCGAAGACAGAAGACGTCGCGACACCATTTGATGAATTAATGGGAAATACGAAATGAACGAGCGTCACATGTTTGAACCACAGGGCCTGGGCTTGATCCCCATGGTGATCGAGCAAAGCGGCCGCGGCGAACGGGCATACGACATCTACTCGCGTTTGCTTAAAGAACGAGTGGTGTTCCTGGTGGGTCCGGTGAACGACGGCATCGCGAATTTAGTGGTCGCCCAGTTGTTGTTTTTGGAATCCGAGAACCCCGACAAAGATATTAACTTTTATATCAATTCGCCGGGTGGATCCGTGTCGGCGGGTCTGGCAATTTACGACACTATGCAGTTCATCAAACCGGATGTGTCGACCACTTGTACAGGCATGGCGGCATCCATGGGCTCGTTCCTGTTGAGCGCTGGCGCCAAGGGCAAACGTTTTTGCCTGCCGAATTCCCGGGTCATGATCCACCAGCCGTCCGGCGGTTTTCAGGGCCAGGCTTCCGATATAGAAATTCATGCCAAAGAGATTCTATACTTACGCAAACGGCTCAATGAGATCATGGCCAGTCACACCGGCCAGTCGTTGGATGTGATCGAACGGGACACAGAGCGGGATAATTTCATGAGTGCCGACGACGCGCTGAAATATGGCATCATAGACCGCGTACTGAGCAGCCGAACGGAAGTACAGAGCTAGGCGATTGACCTTGCCATAAGGTCTCGGCAAGTTGAAAGGAATAAAAGCAATGGGTGACAAAGCAGGCGGCGAAAAACTTCTATACTGTTCTTTCT